>NZ_JBNNVU010000024.1:0-69192 GCF_050280705.1 Pseudomonas sp. NPDC089530
CACATCTGGGTCACCCTGCTGCCGGCGGCCTGGCTGCTGATCTGCACCACCACCGCGGGCCTGATCAAGCTGTTCGACGCCAACCCGGCGATCGGCTTCCTGGCCCTGGCCAAGAAATACAGCGATGCCCTGGCCGCCGGCCAGGTACTGGCCCCGGCCAAGAGCATCGAGCAGATGCAGCACGTGATCTTCAACGCCTACACCAACGCCACGTTGACCGCGCTGTTCCTGCTGGTGGTGTTCAGCATCCTGTTCTACGCGCTCAAGGTCGGCATCGCCGCCTGGGGCAACAAGGAACGCACGGATAAAGAAGCGCCATTCCATGCCCTGCCGGATGCGTAAGCGAGGATTGCAACCATGTTCAATGACCTGAGTCGCCTCGGTAAATACCTCGGTCAGGCCGCGCGCCTGATGGTCGGCATGCCCGACTACGACACTTACGTCGAGCATATGCAGGCCAAGCACCCGGACCAGCCGGTGATGAGCTACGAGGCGTTCTTTCGGGAGCGCCAGGAGGCTCGGTACGGCGGCAAGGCGGGACCGAAGTGTTGTTGAGCGAATGAAAAAAACCGGCTGGGAGGCCGGTTTTTTTATGGGGGCAGGGGGCGGTTACCAGCTGCCGTAGGGGATGCCGTATTGCTGGATGTAGCGTTTGGCGTTTTCGGACAGGGGGTAATAGTGGCCGTTGGATTTGCCCAGGTGTGGGCCTAGCGGCTCTATCTCAGCTTGGGCGCGGGCGACTTTGATTGTGTTACGGCATTCATCTCGAACCCAAATTTGCACAATGCCGCCTGGAGCCAGTCCCATATAAACTGATGCCATATAGCGGGCATTCTGATTTGGAGTTTCCGGGCAGCGTCGGTTAGTAGAGGTGGTCATGATTTTCCGGGCTTCTTCCGGGATATCCACCCATGCCCAATAAGTTTTTGGTTCCACGACCGATTGCCAGCGCACGTAGATGCGCTTAGGAAGATCTGCCCCAATCACTGACCATCCACCGCCTCCAACGCCATTCCAGCCCCTGGCCCATTCCTTCTTTAAACCGGGGTCACCATCGGCAGCGGAGCCGCGGCCGGTATGTTTGAAGAGTTGGCCGTTGATGTCTTCAACAGCAGTGTCCTCGACCCAGACTTTCATGTAGTACGGCTGGGTGAAGCCAAGCTGCCACCAAGGTGCCTTTGGATCATTTTTTCCAGAAAGCGGATCAGCGTGACAGCCACTTAACAGCAGTGCGCCCAGCAGGGCGATGAATACTCTCATTACCAAAGCGTCCAGTCAGGTACGTGAGGATGTTGCACACGCACGGCATCCACCGTGGGGGCGTTGATATAGACGACTTTAAGACTGCCGCCGTCCCGTTTACCCAGCGGGTGATTCCAGTGAGCCGAGAGATGGATATAGCGCAACTTGAGCAGGGTCTCCTCGGCTGGCGTCGTACTGTAGTCACCGGCGACAAACCTGTCACACAGGGTTTGAAGCTCTTGCGCAAGGGCGTAGTCCGGATCCTCTTCGTCAATTGCGTTGAAGCGCACACCGTTCTGCTTCGCCAGTTCATACATGACGCGCAGAGATACTCCCGCCAGCTTGTTGCTCATTGGCCTTTTGAGTTGCAGGCCGGCATACACCCGTTTTCTTCGGGGGGCAAGGCGGTCCTGTGGATCCTGGGGTAGCAACAGCGGCTCCGGTGTGACGATTTCCAGCCATTGTGCGGGCCAACCCTGCGCCAACCAGCGGGTTCTTGCCTGGGCCGCATCCCGGTAAATCGAGGTGTGGGTCACGTCAGTATTGATCGAGACTTCCAGCGCTTGCATCGGGCTGACCAGCACACACTCCTGTACCTTATCCAGATAACCGCCGCCGATATCCGAATGCGCGCCGGGTAGGGTGATTTCGCGATGGTCAGGCTTGACCCGACTCAGGGCAAAGTTGGCACGGTACTCGTTGCGGGCGACCAGTTGCACCACCGAGCGAAAGTAGCGGCGGCCGACAAGCAGTTCTATTTCAGTGTGCATGCCGTGCGCAATGCCGGGGAGGACACGGGGCGGGTGGACACTGTCCGGGTGCTGAGCCGGGCCACCGGCGAGGTGGTGTAGGAGGTTGGGGGCAGTGGTGCCTGTCGCCGACCGGAACCCGTACCCTGACCTTCGAGCATTTCGATGCCGATTCCACCCTCGATTTCCAGGTGCAGAGTTATAGCTTGAACGGCCCGTACGGCAGTGTGCTGCGCGCGCCGACCCAGTATTACCTGTACCACCCACAGACTCAGGCGTATCTGCGCCATCCGCAGCTGGAGCAGTTCGCCGTGGACGGCACTCTACGTTTTTCGCCCAGTGGGCAGATGGAGTTCAGCTAGCAGGAATAAGCGGCCCCAGCGTTGGGATTATTACCGTGTGATCAGCCCTGACCGGCTGGAATTCATTCAGTCTCTCGAGGGGAGTTTCTGATGCGGCTGATCGATCTTTTTCGCGGGCTGGCGGCGTTGTTGCTGGTGTCGCTGGTACTGTCGGCGCAAGGTAAGCGGCTGGCCAAGTCAGCTACCTGAACAGCACGCTACAAGCGATCTGGCGTTATTGGCCGCCACCCCATACCTCATCTTGCACCAACTCGAGCAGGGCCGTTCGGATCAGCATCACGCTCGGCGAAGCCGTCATGTCCTCACGGGTGATAAACACAGCACGGCCCGCTGGGAATGAAAGATCGTGACGAACCGAGCGCACCATTCCTAGCCCCTCGTAGTGCCGCACTGCGCTTTTCGGGGCCGCCGTGAGCAGTCGACTTTTGGCGACCATGCAAAGATTGGTATGGAACGAAAAGGATTCGATGCTGGGAAGGGGCGGCACAATGCCGGCTGCCAGGAACGGCTCCTCAAAAGCCTGGCGAATGTAGGCGCCGCGAGGCGCGACTATCCATTCCAGTTCGCGAAGTTCGGCCAGCCCGACCGTACGCCGTTGCCCCACCGGATGATCCAGTGCGCAGGCAATGGTAAGGCGCTCTTCCCACAGCGGCGTCACCAGCACGTTGCTTGTTGCGGTCGCTTCCTGCCTGGATCCTATACGGCCGATCACACAGTCAAGTTCTCCAGTGCCAAGCATCGCGAACAGTCCATCCACCGTGGATTCCTGAACGATCAGCCTCGGGCAGTCAGACCTCGCCGTAATAGCCGCAAGTAGCCTCGGTAGGGCAGCCACGCCAACGAGCGGCAGCACACCGAGTCTTACCACCGGCACCAGCGGCGCTTCTTCTATCGCCACTGCCGCCGCGCCAAGTGCGTTGAGGGCGATACGTAGCCTCTCCAGTGCCACCAGCCCCGTCGGTGTAAGCACCGCGCCTCGCGTGGTGCGAGTGACCAGTTCAACCCTGAAGGCGCCTTCCAGTTCATGCAGCATCTGTGTCGCTGCCGGCTGACTGAGCGCCAATTGTTGTGCCGCCGCCGAGAGGGAACCGTGCTCTGCAATCAGTTCCAGGAGGCGCAGGTGCCTGATGCGTAGTCGGTCAAGCCAGGGTGCACGCACAGCATTCAGATGTGTCGACTTGCCACTCGAAGGGAGACTCTTGGTCATAACAAAACCTGATGGCCTGATCATGAACCCATAATTTACAGAAAAATATCGGCCCACCACAATGCCGCCACGAGGGTCCATTCCGACCTATCAGAATTAAGGAGATTCCATGAAGAGAATTGCTGCTGTCTTTGGTTGCTATGCCTTGATGCTGCTCTGCATCGGTTCGGCGCGAGCTGAGGATGTGGGGCCGGCCAAATATTTTGACATGCAGGAGATTCGGGATGAGACCACCCTCAACCCGGTCGTCAGCAGCGACCGGGTCGTAGCGAGTACTGCGCGGCCGGGCAAGCGCGTGCGCATCATCGAGCTGAACTTCACCAGCCAGAACTGGAAAGATCTGGTTTGGAAGCATCCCGCACGAATCTATGTGCCTGCCGACTACCAGGGCGGCGGCAACGCGGGGATCATCGGAACCGAGCGGCAGTTCTTCGACCTTCCGGACTGGAAGCGTCGCACGATTCCTGTCACGAACCAGAACACCGAAGCGGAATATGCCGAAGGGACAGCGATCGACCTGGGCATGCCCATCATGCTCTTCGCCAACCCGGCGCAAGACTATTGGGGAATGAGCGAATCCGATTTCGTGGGCTACGCCTTCAAAAAGACATTGGAGACTCGTGATCTCACCTGGAATGGCTATTACCCCATCACGAAGTCCTATCTGCGTGCGATAACGTTGCTGCATTCCCTTCCTGGAATTGGCACTGAGCGTGCCGTGCTTATGGGCTGCTCCAAGCGGGGCTATGGGGTAACCATTGCGACCGGAGTCGACCCCGACCGCGTAGCGGGCATCATGTCTACCTGCTTTTACGGCGGCAATACACTCTACTTTGTCGCCAAGAAATTCGCCGAGTTCGGCCCCGGGGTAGGGGGGCCAGCCGAAGCTCGCGAGGGGCCGGGCTACCAGCCCGCTGAGGATGTCTTGCGGGCGATCAACAACCCTGTCGGTCTCCAGATGCTGACACATTTCGACCCCTACTTCTGGCGTAACAAGATCCGCTCCAACTACCTGGTTACGCTCGGGACCAACGATGAATTCTTCGCGCTCGGTTCACCCAACAGCATGCTGCGGGACATGAGTGGGGACAAGGCCTTCCTGGCAGTGGACAACACCACGCACACCTGGGTTTCTGCCAAGCACCTGGCTGCCTGGCGGATGTGGTTGGCCCACACATTCCTCGGACGCGAGCTTCCCAGTATCCAGGCTCATGGGGTTGTCGAGGGGGGCAAGCTGATGGTGACGGCCAGAGTGAAGTCCCCAGCGTCGCCTCTTGGGGTCAGGCTGTTCTACTCGTACAACCCGACGTCCGTCGACTGGCGTGGTGCCAAATGGGACTCCATCGTGCTGACCAAGGAACAGGACGCATACACCGCACGCCTGCCGCTGAAGGAGGGTCACAAGTTGGCCTACTACGTCGAAGTCGAAGATGAGGGCAAGGGCGGCCCAGGGTATGTCAGCTCGTTGATCGAGAGCGTGAACTAGCGCGATGGCGTTGAACCTTCATTGAGGAAAATAAGAATAATGAATCAGAAAAAACTCATGGCAGCCCGCCAGCTTGCTGGCGTACTGATGCTGCTTTCCGGCGGGACGCACCTCTCGCAACTCTGGGTGTATGGCATGGCCTTGAACGTTATCGGGGCTGCGAGCTTCGGGGCTATCTATGTGGTCGTCGGCTGGCTACTGCTGCGCCCGGGAACTCTGGGCCTGTGGCTGGGCGCGTACCTCCCCACGGTAGGAGGAATCTGCGGTGCTGCGCGCTTCATGCTCGTTCATCCCAACCCGTTCAGCCTGTTCCATATTGGTATCGACCTGATCGTGGTGCCCATCTGCCTCTACTCGCTGGTGTTGGAATATCGCCGCCTCAAGCGATTGGCAGAACCTCAGGCCTTCTGACGCCAGTGCTTGATTGCCTTTGATCAGGAGGGCAACCAGCACAAATCTCGCAATCCCCTGGCACTCCTCCTTCGGAGCCTTACGCAAACAGGCTGCCGAAGGATGGCGGCTGGGCAATGAGCCGCGCCTATAACAATTAGAGAAAAGACTCATGGTTCATAAACAAACAAGACGGTACCTGCACCGCGCCTGGTTCACCAAGACGCTGGTTGCCCTTTCACCTTTGGCCTGGGCCGTGTCCCTGCAAGCAACCGCCGGGGAATTCCAATGGGGCGAAATCAGCGGACGGACCAATGGCAGCCTCAGCCTTGGCGGCATCTGGAACGCCGCGAAGCCGGACAGCAATCTGATTTTCCAGGGCAACGCCAACAGTGTCGGCTACGGTTCGCCCGGCCAGTTCAACCCCAATGGCGCCCGTAACGCTGACGATGGCCGTCTGAATTTCCGCAAGCGCAATCTGGTGTCTTCGCCAGTCACCCTGCTTGGCGAACTCGAAGTGAACTGGCGCAATTACGGCGCCTTCCTTCGCGGCAAAGCCTGGTACGATTACACCCTGAACAACCGCGAAGTGGACTTTGGCCACTCGGCCAACGGCTACAAACCCGACAGCAAGCTCAATGACAGCCATTTCGACGACCTGGCCAAGTTCCAGGGCGTGGACCTGCTCGACGCCTATGTGTTCGGTGATTTCGAACTGGCAGAACACTCCCTGAACCTGAGGGCCGGCAACCAGGTAGTCAACTGGGGGGAGGGGCTCTACCTGCAAAACGGCATCAACGCGGTGAACCCTGTGGACCTCGCGGCCCTGCGGCGCCCCGGTTCGCAGCTCAAGGAGGCATTGCTGCCGGTGCCCATGCTGTATGGCAACCTTGGCCTGACCGACAGCCTGAGTCTGGAAGCGTTCTATCAGTTGCAGTGGCGCCAATCCGTGCTCGAAGGCTGCGGGACCTACTTTGCCAGCAACGATTTCCTGCCTGAAGGTTGCTTCGGGATTCCGCGGTTGGGGGCGGTTGCTAACCCGAACGACCAGTTCGCCTACGCGAACGACCTCATAATCCATCGGGCCGAGGACCGCGAGCCGAGCAATGCCGGCCAGTTCGGTATCGCTCTGCGCTACTTCGCCGACGCCATCAGTACCGAATTCGGCGCTTATGCAATGAACATCCATTCGCGTACGCCCTACACCAGCATCATCACGACCAAAAGGCCGGCAGGAGGTACGGGATGGCTGCCCGGGCAGCAAAATACCAACGCCCGGTATTTCGCCGACTTTCCCGAGGACATCCGCGTCTTCGGCCTGAGTTTCTCAACCAGCCTGGGAGGAACCTCGGTTTTCGGCGAGTACAGCTATCGACCCAATCAGCCGGTGCAACTGGCCAGTGGCGACTTGATCCCAGCGTTCGCCGGCAACGCTGCGGTGACGGGCGCGGCGATCGGACAGCCAATTACCCTTGGTGAAGACGCGCTCAACGCACCCCCCGGTTCCGTCTACAACGGCTATGACCGCCGCGAGATATCGCAGCTCTCGCTCGGTGTCGCCAATTCCATCTCGCAGGTGCTGGGAGCCGATAGTCTCAACCTGGTCGGTGAGGTGGGCATGAAGTACATGCATGACCTGCCGAGCCTCGCAGACCGCCGTTACAGCAAAGGGGACCAGTTGGGTTCCGATCTGGCCCAAGGCAGTGCCGCCGGTTGTGTGCTGGGCGCTCCAGTGGAGAAGTACAAGAAGCTGGCGTGTTCCGCAGACGGCTACGCCACGAAGTTTTCCTGGGGCTACCGGATGCGCGCGCAGCTGACTTACTCGGGGCTGTTGGCCGGCGTCAACGTCTCGCCTTACATCGCTTTCGGTCAAGACGTTAAGGGCTGGTCTTACGACGGCAACTTTGTTGAAGACCGCCTGCTGGGCACTGTCGGTGTGAAGGCCGACTACCTGCAGAACTACTCCGCCGACCTGTCCTGGTCCGGTAGCGGCAATACCCCATTAGCGGCCACCGACCGAGACTTCATCGCCCTCAGCCTGCGCATGGGCTTCTGACCCCGAGGTAACTTCCATGAATAAAAACAAGATCCCGGCCGTCGTACTCAGTGGGCTCATCGGCCTCGCCAGCAATGTTGCCCTAGCCCAGATCGACGCTACAGAAACCGCTCTCCTGGGTCAGTCTCTGACCCCGATCGGCGCGCAAAAGGTCGGCAATGCCAGTGGCAGCATTCCGGCTTGGACCGGTGGCCTGACGAAGCCACCGCCGGGGTTCGATGCCAGCAAGGGCTACCTCGATCCGTTCGCAGGCGAACAACCGACGTACACCATCACGGCCGCCAATATGGCGCAGTATGCCGAACTGCTCAGCCCCGGCTACAAAGCCATGCTGCAGAAGTACCCCAGCTACAAGATGAATATCTATCCGAGCCATCGCACCGCTGCATTGCCCCAGACCGAGTATGCCCACATCGCTCAGGAAGCGATCGGCATCACCCTGGCCAACAATGGCAATGGAATGGTCGGGTATCAGAGCACCAGTGTCCCTTTCCCGATTCCTCATTCGGCCTTGGAGGTCCTCTACAACCATTTGGTGCGCTACCGCGCCGGTGGCTACCAGTACTACCCCACGGAAATGGTTGTCCAGGCCAATGGCAGCTTCTCGCCTGTGCGCCGAGAGGTAAAACTGGTGATGGCCTCGGCCATGGGCAACCCGGAGCCGAATCGGCTGTACTACTACCTGGGTAAGGTCACTTCGCCGGAAAGTGTCGCGGGCGGCCAGACCCTGGTCCACGAACCCATCGACCAGACGCAGGAAACTCGCCTGGCCTGGGTCTACAACCCGGGGCAACGCCGCGTCCTGCGCGCCCCGGAGATTTCTTACGATTCTCCGGTGAGCACTTCCGATGGCCTGCGTACCAACGACATGATCGACATGTTCAGCGGCGCACCGGACAAGTACGACTGGAAGCTGGTGGGCAAACGGGAAATGCTGGTGCCGTACAACACCTACAAGCTGGCCGACCGCTCGCTCAAATACGGGCAGATCATTCAGCCCAATCACCTCAACCAGGACCTGATCCGTTACGAACCTCACCGCGTCTGGGTGGTGGAGGCCACGCTTAAGCCCGGCCAACGGCACATCTATGCCAAACGGGTCTTCTACATCGACGAAGACAGCTGGGGGATCCTCGCCTCCGATCTATACGACGGTCGCGGCGAATTGTGGCGGGTTCAGGAAGCTCACAGTCTGCAGCGCTACGACGTGCTTTCGGCGATTCATGTCAGCGAAGTCGCCTACGACCTGCAGGCCCGTCGCTACGTAGTCTACGGCCTGGAGAACGAGGAGAAGATCACCCAGTTCGGCGTCCAGGCTGCGCTCAAGGACTTCAGCGCAGCGGCGTTGCGCCGTTCCGGTCGCTGAAGTCCATTTTTCCGCGCGGGGTGGTTGCGCAGCAGCCGCCCCCTTCCACAGAGAGAAGCCATGAAGACTTCCATTCGCCCTGGTCTTGGCCTGGCACTCGGCCTGAGCACGAGTGTCATCGCTGGCTCGGCCTTTGCTGCACCGCTTGCCGACCGTCTCGAGCGGCCCGCGCAAACCTCCCCTCTGACAGGGCAGACGCTGCTGACGGACGTACATCGCCTGGGCGAGCGCCTGGTCCTGGTCGGTGAGGGTGGCCGAATCCTGATTCGCGATGCCGACGGGCATCTGCAACAGAGCAGCGTACCGGTGGACCTATTGCTGACCGCCGTGCATTTCGTCGACGACCATAACGGCTGGGCGGTTGGCCATGACGGCGTGATTCTGCACAGCGTTGATGGTGGTCGGACCTGGCTCAAGCAAAGCGATGGCCGCACAATCAGCAACCTGATGCTGCAATGGACCGAGGCTGAAGTCGCCCGGCTGGAAGCCACCAAGGCCGCAGCGCCAGACGACAAGACACTCGATGGTGTTCTCGAAGATGCCTATTTCGCACTCGACGATGTCAAGGCCGGGATCGAGTCAGGGCCCTCGCGTCCCTTGCTCGGCGTGTGGTTCCGCAATCCCAGTGAAGGTTGGGTGGTGGGCGCCTACGGCATGATTCTGCAAACGCAGGATGGCGGCAAACACTGGCGCTTTCTTTCTGGCCTGCACAACCCCGAACGCCTGCACCTCAACAGCGTACTCGGGCTGCCGGATGGCGGCCTGCTGGTGGCGGGAGAGGGTGGCCGTCTGTATCGGCTCGCAGAGGGAAAATGGCAGGCGCCGCAGCAACTGACCAAGGCGTCGTTGTACAAGCTCCTGTCACTGCGCGACGGGACCCTGTTGGCCATGGGCTTTGGCGGAACATTACTGCGCAGCGCGGATTTGGGGCGCAGTTGGCAGGCCATCGAGCTGCCCGGCAAGTTCAGCCTGTACGGCGGCGAGCAACTGGCTGATGGCAGCCTGGTGCTCACCGGCCAGGCCGGCGTCATTCTGCATAGCCAGGATCTGAAGCATTTCAAGACCTGGCGCTCCCCCGGGCAGACCGCGTGGCTTAGCGCCAGTGTCCTGCCCACCGATGAGATCGCCCTCGTTGGCGGGCAGGGTCTGCGCACGCTGCCCCTCTCGCAATTGACCGCGCAGGAACAGCCATGAACGCCTCCCTCCCTCTCGACATGCCTGCCAAACCGTTAAAAGCAATGCCTGCTCTAGTGGCGAGAGCCGAACGTGTCCTGTTTCATCACCGTGTGATGGTATTGGTGTTCTTCGCGATCATGTCGCTGCTGCTGGGTTACAAAGCCCTGCAGTGGCGCCCGGACGTCAGCTTCAACCGCATGATCCCGACCGGTCATCCATTCATCCAGAACTACCTGAAGTTCGAGGATGTGCTGCGCCCGCAAAGCAACGTGCTGCGCGTCATTGTGGAGAGCGACAAGGACAGCATCCTGACGCGCGAATACTTGGAAACGCTGCGCGAGGTCAACGACAGGCTCTTTTATGTTCCCGGTGTCGACCGCGGCAACTTGAAGTCGCTGTGGACCCCAAATGCGACCTGGAGCGAGGTCACTACCGAAGGAGTTCGTTCGGGCAGGATCATTCCCGATGGCTATGATGGCAGCCAGGCGTCGCTCGCCCAAGTGCGCCAAAACATCCTTCGCGCGAATATGGTGGGCAGCTTTGTCGCCAACGACCTGCGCTCGACGCTCATCCGCGTGCCGTTGCTAGAGAACGACCCGGAAACCGGCCAGCCGCTGGACTATGGCGCCTTCAGCCAGCGACTGGAGGAGGTGCGCGAGCATTACGCCGCCCAGGGCGTACATATCCGCGTGATCGGTTTCGCCCAGATCATTGGCGACCTGCTGGCCGCCGTTAGCGATATCGCGTTGTTTTTCGCCATTACCGTCGTGTTGATCAGCATTCTGCTGTACGGCTATTGCCGCTGCTGGCGAAGCACTGCGGTCACCGTGCTGACGTGCCTGCTCACGGTCATCGGTCAGATCGGCCTGCTCAGCCTGCTGGGCTACGGCATGGATCCATACTCGGTGCTTGTGCCGTTCCTGGTCTTCGCCATCGGCATTAGCCACGCCGTGCAAAATATCAACCTGATGATGAGCGAAATGGGGAGTGGCGCCACGCCAATCGAAGCCTCTCGGCGGACCTTTCGCGCACTGTTCATTCCCGGCACGACCGCCTTGCTTGCTGACGGGATCGGTTTCATTACCCTGCTGGTTATCGACATCGGTGTGATCAGGCAGCTGGCGATAACGGCGAGCATCGGCGTATTCGTCGCCATATTCACCAAGATGTTCCTATTGCCCGTTCTGATGTCCTACGTCGGCGTCAGCCCTCGCGGTATCAGGCAACAACACAAGCGTGCCGAATCCTCCTGGCCAGTGTTCCGCCGTCTTAGCGCGGTGGTAGAACCTCGTATTGCCTTGCTGCTCGTCCTGGTTGGCCTGGTCCTTCTCGGCCTAGGCTATCAGGCACGCCAGGACCTGAAGATTGGCGACCTGGAAGCCGGGGCGCCTGAATTTCGCCCTAATGCTCGCTACAACCAAGATAATGCCTACCTACTCGAGCACTACACCACTAGCACCGACGTCTATGTCGTGATGTTCAAAACACCACGCGAGCAATGTGCGCGCTTTGCCGCCGCCGACCTGGCCAACCAGCTGGAGCGACATTTGCTGCAAGTCGAAGGTGTCGAGTCGATAAGCTCGCTGTACCGCACCATGCGCTTTGGCCTGCTGGCGCGCAATGAGGGCAATCCAAAGTGGGCGGAATTTTCCCGCGATCAGTTCGTGATGAACAGTGCCCGAGCCGGTGCCCCGGCGGAGCTGGTCGATCGCGACTGCAGTGTGGCGCCGATCAGCCTCTTCCTCAGCGACCACAAAGCCGAAACCCTCGCTCGCGTAGCCAGTGCCGTTGAGACATTCACCAGGAAATACGACGCTGGCGAATTCGAGATCCTCCAAGCGGCAGGTAACGCCGGTATTGAGGCGGCTACCAACATGGTCATCAAGACGTCCGAGAAACGGATGCTGGTGCTGGTGTTCGTGATCATCTCGCTGGTGGTGTTCTGGGAGTTCCGTTCCCTCAAGGTGACCTTCGCCTTGATGGCGCCGCTGTACCTTTCCACCGTGCTCTGCGAGGCGGTGATGGCACAAATGGACCTAGGGGTGAAAATCGCCACCCTGCCGGTGATCGCTTTAGGTGTTGGCATCGGTGTCGACTACGGGATTTATCTCTATAGCCGCATAGAGGGCTTTCTGCTCCAGGGCATGAATTATCGCCAGGCCTACTTTGAAGCGCTGAAGACCACAGGCACCTCGGTAGCCTTCACCGGCATCACTTTGGCCTTGGGCGTGGCCACCTGGGTGTTTTCCAGCCTGAAATTCCAGGCCGACATGGGGCTGCTGCTAATGCTGTTGTTCACCTGGAACATGATTGGAGCGCTGATCCTGATGCCAGCCATTGCGTCTCGGTTACTCGCCACGCGCTACTAGATCAGACGCTACGATTTAGGATCAGGCTGTGAAAACGACGCCGGGCAAGCGAAACTGTTGGCGCTGATGCGATTTTGACCCAAGCCGCTCATTTTAGCCGCCACATGTGCAGTCTCTAAAATGACGCGCAAGGCCATCGATTAAATGAGTAACGGCGGCGGCCAGGGCGCTTCATGTCGGCGAAGCGCTCAGCGTCTCCGGCGACGCCATCGACGATGAAAACGCGGGCTGATCTACAGCAGCCGCGTTCGCCTGAAGTCCGATCACCTGATGGCCAATGGGCAGAGCGTGGTCCTGTCGCCGGGGATGTCGGTCACCGCAGAACTGAAGAGCGGCCAGCGCCGGGTGATCGACTATTTCCTCAGCCCTTTGCAACAGCATGATCATCCGAGGGAAAGTGCCCCCGAGTCTTAATGATCTTTCGCAGTTGAGCGTTGATGCTCTCGATGGCGTTCGTTGTGTAAACCACCTTGCGAATGCCTGCCGGGAAAACAAAAAACGGAATGATCCTATCCCAGGCCCGGCGCCAAGCAGCAACGACGGTTGGATACTGCTTTCCCCATGATCCTGTTTCGAAGGCGTTCAGGGCTTGTTCGGCAGTCTCGGCATTGACCGCCTGGTAAATGGGTTTGAGAACGCTCGACGTTTATCCCAACCTGCGTAGTCCAGGCTGTTACGGATCAGATGCACGATACAGGTTTGCGGCGTCGTGTCAGGGAAAACCGCTGCCAAGGCTTCGGGTATCCCTTTCAAACCGTGCCCACCGCGACCTGGAGATTCCGAGTCGTCCGCGGCTCAAGTTCGACGATCTCCCTGACGTTGCCGATACCTCGGACTTCTCCTATGCGTCGATGCGTGACAGATTCAGATCGCGCCAGAGACCCACCGCCGTGGATCCGGAGACCACACCGTCGCGCGACCCCGCGCCTGCGGTCAGCGATCCCGACATTCCCATAACTACTCTCCGGATCCTTCATATACGGCTTGCAGTTGCCATCGAGGTCCTGGGGCTCGATAGGGTGTTGAGCCCCACACAGTTGCCCCATGGCCGAGTTGCTGGCGTTATTGCCGGTGCCGTCGAAAAACACCCCGATGCGCAGCGCCACCTGAACCTTTTCGGGCGGTGGTGTGGGCTCTTTGGCGTACTTCTCATACTGCGCCCAGAGCTGTTCGCCATAGCTGGGCTGCTCGGTTTCGGCGCTGCGTTCAGCGGGGGTGTTCGTTGGGGGGGCGGGCCGTAGAGGGTTGGGCATCGGCCCGGGTCCGTTGTTGGCCATGGGTGGTCCTGGTGCGGTTGAAGAGGAGGCAGACAACCGTACCGGGAAGGGTGGGGAGAGGGTTTAGGAGGAATCTGTAAGAGGCAGAGCCGGGGCTGATTTGGTTGTAGGAACGGTCTATTGCCGGGAGGTTTTTGTCGTCTGGTCGGGCGTTGTCGCGAGCAAGCTTCGCTCCTACGAAGGCACTAGGAGCGGACTCGGGTTCAGTGCCAGGCGCCTAGCGCGCCGAGGCTGAGCATGACGGCTGCCAGCATCCCCACCAGCGCAAACAATTGCTGCAAGCGCGGCCCCGCCAGGTAGCGGGCGACTTGCCGGCCGGCGATCAGCCCCAGCACCGCGCCCAGGGCGAAGGGCGCGCCCACGGCCCAGTGCATCACGCCGCTCAGGCTCGCCGTCACCACGCTCCCCGCGGACACCAGGGCGATCACCGCCAGGGAGGTGGCGACGATGCTTTTGCTGTCCAGGTTGGTGTAGCGGGTCAGCGCTGGGATGATCACGAAGCCACCGCCGACGCCCAGCAGCCCGGACAGCAGGCCCGAGAGCATGCCGGTGAGGGTCAGGGCGCGGGCGCAGGGCAGGGTCCAGCGCAGCCTTCCCTGCAACGGGTTGAGCACGCAGGGCTGGAACGCCACCCGGGGCGCCGGCTGGCCGTGGCGCAGTTCGCGGGTGGCCTTGAGCAGGATGCGCCCGCAGGCGTACAGCAGCACCGCGGAGAACAGCAGGGCCAGGGGCAGGTTCGGCAAGCGATGGGCCAGCCACAGGCCGACCGGCGCCATCAGGATGCCGATGGCGGCGACAAAGCCGGCGGCGCGGTAACGCACGATGCCTTCGCGCAAGCCCAGCACCGCGCCGACGCTGGCCGCCAGGCCCACCGCGAGCAGGCCGATGGGCGCCGCCTCGACCATGCTCAGGCCCAGGCCGAACACCAGCAGCGGCACCGCGAGAATCCCACCGCCGGCCCCGGTCAGGGCCAGGATCAGGCCGATCAGGGCACCGAGTCCGGCGCCCAGCAGGTTGTACTCAGTCATGGTTTCGGCAGGTCCGCCACCAGCTCCGGCTTGGCCAGCCATTCATGGCCCTTGAGCATGCCGCGCCAGTACAGCGGCGGCAGGATGCGTTCCTTCAACCACCAGGCGCGGCGGGTCGGCTGGCGACCGTCGAGCAGCCACGCGGGGAAGCTCGGCGCGACCTTGCCGCCGTAGGTGAATTCGGCGAGGACGATCTTGCCCCGTTCCACGGTCAGTGGGCAGGAGCCGTAGCCGTCGTACTGCGCCCGCGTCGCCAGGCGCTTGAGGTTCACCAGTACGTTGGTGGCCACCACCGGCGCCTGCTTGCGCGCCGCCGCGGCGGTTTTCGCGTTGCTGGTATTGGTGCCGTCGCCGAGGCCGTGGATATTGCTGTAGCGCTTGTGCTGCAGGCTGTTGGGGTCGACATCGATCCAGCCGGCGGCGTCGGCCAGGGGGCTGTTGCGAATGAAGTCCGGGGCGGTCTGCGGCGGCACCACGTGCAGCATGTCGAAGGGCAACTCGATGCGTTCCTGTTGGCCGTCGACTTTGTTGCGGATGAAGGTCGCGCGTTTATTCGGGCCATCCACCGCCACCAGGTTGTGGCCGAAGTCCAGGGCGATCTTGTATTTCTTCACGTATTCCATCAGCGCCGGTACATAGTCCGGCACGCCGAACAGCACGCCGCCGGCATTCAGGAAGCGGGTGTCGATCTGCCCCAGCCGGCCGTTGCGCAGCCAGTGATCGCAGGACAGGTACATGGCCTTCTGCGGCGCGCCGGCGCATTTGATCGGCATCGGCGGCTGGCTGAACAGCGCCTGGCCCTGCTTGAGGTTCTGCGCCAGTTGCCAGGTGTAGGGCGCCAGGTCGTAGCGGTAGTTGGAGGTCACGCCGTTTTTGCCCAGGGTTTCGCTCAGGCCCTCGATGGCATTCCAGTCGAGCTTGAGGCCCGGGCAGACGATCAACTGGTCGTAACCCAGCACGCGGCCGTCGTTGAGCAGCAGGGCGTTGTGTTCCGGCTCGAAGCTGTTCACCGCGGCCTGGATCCAGGTCACGCCCTTGGGGATCAGCGAGGCCATGGAGCGAGCGGTGTCTTCGGCACGGAACACCCCGGCGCCGACCAGGGTCCAGCCGGGCTGGTAATAGTGGGTGTCGGCCGGGTCGATGATGGCGACATCCAGCTGCGGATCGCGGCTGAGCAGGCTGGACGCGGTGGCAATGCCGGCGGCACCGCCGCCGACGATCAGGACCTGGTGGCTGCCGTTGACGGCACGAGGGTTGGGAGTAATGGGGCGCATGGCATCGTCTCCTGGTGGAGTGGCGTTATAGTTTTTTACAGGGCGTTCAGCGGGATCTTCAGGTAGCTCACGCCGTTGTCGTCAGGTTCGGGGAACTGGCCGCTGCGCATGTTGATCTGCACCGAGGGCAGGATCAGCATCGGCATTTCCAGGGTCGCATCGCGGGCTTCGCGCATCGCCACGAAACTGTCTTCGTCGATGCCTTCGTGAATATGGATGTTGTGCGCGCGCTGCTCGGCGACTGTGGTCATGTATTGCAGCTCGCGGCCGTTGGGCAGGTAGTCGTGGCACATGAACAGCCGGGTCTGCGGCGCCAAGGCGAGGATCTTGCCGATGGAGCGGTACAGGGTGCGCGCGTCGGCGCCGGGAAAGTCGCAGCGGGCGGTGCCATAGTCGGGCATGAACAGGGTGTCGCCGACGAAGGCCACGGTCTCCTCGCCGACCTGTACCAGGTAGGTCATGCACGCCGGGGTATGGCCGGGGGTGTGCAGGGCGCGGGCCTGGAGGTTGCCGATGGCGAAGGGGCTGTCGTCGTCCAGCAGCACGTCGAACTGGCTGCCGTCGCGGGCGAAGCGCGCATCTTCGTTGAACAGCTGGCCGAACACCTGCTGCACCACGGTGATCTTGTGCCCGATCGCCACCCGGGCGCCGAGCTGCGCCTTGAGGTAGGCCGCGGCGGACAGGTGGTCGGCGTGCACATGGGTTTCGAGGATCCAGTCCACCTGGGCGTCGAGTTCGCGGACCCGGGCGATCAACTGGTCGGCGGACGCGGTGCAGGTGCGGCCGGACTTGGGGTCGTAGTCCAGCACGCTGTCGATCAATGCGCAGCGCCGGGTTTCCAGGTCCATCACCAGATAACTGATGGTCCACGTCTGGTGGTCGAAAAAGGCTTCTACGCACAGCGATGTGCCGATGATCATTGGGCTCTCCGAACAATGGGGTGACGCGAGCAGTCGTCACTTGGACTGTCAATAAACGTGCCAACCCTGGCACGCCCTCGTTAACGCCAATTCATTGAATTCAAAGGCCTGGAGTCGGCGTTCTGGCGATCGCTGCCATTTTTTCGTGGCAGTCATCTGGCAGTTCGTGGCAGGAAATGGCAGAAGCCGCACCCTTGGTTTAAGCTGCCGCGCAATGCCTTGGAGTTGCCATGTCCCAGCCCACGAATGCCCTTGCCAGTCCTGAAATGTTAGCCCTGGTTTCCTATCTGGAGCATGACGCCCAGCCGACGATTCTGTTAGACACCGACTACAACATCCTCGCCGCCAATACCGCCTACCAGCGCCAGTTCGGCGTCGAGGGCAAGCCCCATATCGGCGCCAAGTGCTACCGGGTCTCCCACCAGTTCGCCGTGCCCTGCGACCAGGCCGGCGAACATTGCCCGATGCGCAAGGCCTTCGAGACCCGCCTGCCGGAGCGCCTGCTGCATGTCCACCACACCCCGCGCGGGCCGGAGCATGTGGATGTGGAGTTGCGGCCGATCCTCGGCGACGCGGGGCAGGTGGTGGCCTATGTCGAGCGCTTGAGTTCGGTGGCGGTGGCCTCGGTGCAGCCGCAGCAGAAGGGCCTGGTGGGGCGTTCGCCGGCGTTCAATCAAGCCCTGAGCGCCCTGCAGCGGGCGGCGCCGTCGCCGATTCCGGTGCTGTTGCAGGGCGAGTCCGGGACCGGCAAGGAGCTGTTCGCCCGCGCCCTGCACGACGGCAGCCCGCGGGCCAATGGGCCGCTGGTGGTGGTGGATTGCACCGGTCTCACCGAAACCCTGCTGGAGAGCGAGCTGTTCGGTTATGAGAAGGGCGCTTTTACCGGCGCCCTGCAACGCAAGATCGGCCTGGCCGAGGCGGCCCATGGCGGCACCTTGTTTCTTGACGAGATCGGCGAGGTGCCGCTGGCGATGCAGGTCAAGCTGCTGCGGCTGATCGAGTCCGGCAGCTTCCGCCCGGTGGGCAGCCTGCGCACCGTGCATTCGGATTTCCGCCTGGTCTCGGCGACCCACAAGCCGCTCAAGGAAATGGTCGCCGCCGGCACCTTCCGCCAGGACCTGTACTACCGCATCAGCGCCTTCCCGATCCGCCTGCCGGCCCTGCGCGAGCGTAGCGACGACCTGCCGCTGCTGATCGACAGCCTGCTGCAACGCCTGGCGCCCGGCGCCGTGCCGCGGGTCGCGCCCGAGGCCCTGGCGCGCCTGGGCCTGTATGCCTACCCGGGCAATATCCGCGAGCTGCGCAATATCCTCGAACGGGCGCGGCTGTTCAGCGACGACGGGGTGATCCGGGTCCAGGACCTGCCCGAGGAACTGCGCGCGGACCAGGCCACCGTAGCGCCGCCGGCTCGCCGACGCAGCGGCAAGGACCTGGAACAACTGGCCCACGCCCTGGAGGTGTTCGACGGCTCGCGCAGCGAACTGGCCAAGGCCCTGGGCCTGAGCGAACGCACCCTGTACCGACGGCTGAAGGCCCTGGGTATTTCCAGCCACTGAGCTGCGTCGTGCCCTTGAGAGAGCTGCGCCCTTGAGCACGCCGCGCCCGTTCCGGGCGATCGCAGCCTCGCTGCGCTCGGCAGCGGCTACAGGATGCGGCGACACTCTTGGATCTGCTCCCGTCATGCTTTGTGTAGCCGCTGCCGCAGGCTGCGATCGAGCGGCACGCTCGCGGGGATCTTGCGGGCGCTGGAGATGCTGCGGGTTGGTTGAAGTTGCGGGGGCGCTGTTCGTAGGAGCATGCGTCACCCTGTAGCGACAAGAGCCGCTCAGGTCTTGGCGATCAGGCTCGGCCGGCAGTCGAGGCTCAGGCGGGCGCCGCCGCTGGGGCTGCTGCCGACGTCGAGCTTGAAGCCGTGCAGGCTGACGATGGCGGCGACTATGGACAGGCCGAGGCCGAAGCCGCCGTGGGAGTTGCTGTCGTCGACCCGGTAGAAGCGCTGGAAGACCGCCTGGCGTTCGGCCTCGGGAATGCCGGGACCGGAGTCCAGGACTTCCAGGCGCGTGCTGCCGCCATCCTCGACCCCGCGCAAAATCACCTCGCCACCGGTCGGGGTGAACTTGATCGAGTTGCTCAACAGATTGGCCAGGGCCTCGAACAGCAGGGCGCGGTCGCCGGTCAGGCTCGGCAGCGTCGCGGGCATTTCCAGGGTCAGAGTCAGTTGGCCTTCCTCGGCCAGGGGCAGGTAAAAGTCATGCAGCTCCTGCAGCAAGGGCAGTGGATCGAGTTCGACGAAGCCCGAGCGCCGCTGGTGATCCTCGATTTCGGAAATCCGCAACAGGCCGCGAAAGCGCGCCATCAGCCGGTCGGCCTCGCCCAGCACCTGGTCCAATTGCAGCGCCTCGGGGGTGCCTTCGGCGGCTTGCTGCTGCATGCGATACAGCTGGGCGCGCAGGCGGGTCAGCGGGGTGCGCAGGTCATGGGCGATGTTGTCGCACACGCCCTTGACCTCGTTCATCAGCCGCTCGATACGGTCGAGCATGGCGTTGACGATGGCCGCCAGCATGTCCAGTTCGTCGCGGCGGTTGGACAGCGGCAGGCGGTGGGTCAGGTCGCCGGCGACTATGGCCTCGGCGCTGGCCTGGATCTTGCGGATCCGCCGCAGCGGCCGGCGCCGCAGCAGGTGCCAGCCGGCGGCCCCGGGAATGATGGTCAGCGACACCCCCCACAGCAGCGCATGGAGAATGATCCGCGTCACCGCGAACAGCGAGCCGTTGTCGCGCACCAGGATCAGCCAGCGGCCGTCGCGGGTGTAGGTGGCCACCGCATCGCAGCTGTCGCGGGGCAGGTCGGGGTCGTCGGAGTCGATGCAGCCCTGGAGCTCGTGGATCTGCCCGTCCAGGGGCAGGTCGTCGGGGATCTCGCGGATCGGTCCGCTGAGGTAGCGCAGCCGCTCGTCGAACAGGCCGTAGGCGTCGATGGCGCGCATGTCGAAGGTCATGCTGGTGGTCAGGGCTTCTTCCAGTTGTTCGCCCTGGAAGCGCGCAAACAGGTGTTGGCGTTGCATCAGCGAGTGCTTGGCCAGGCTCTCCAGATAGCTGGACACCTCGTAGTACATGACGCCCATGAGGATGCCGCTCCAGGCCACGAACAGCGAACTGTAGAGCGCCAGCAGACGGCTGCTGGAGGAGCGCCAGCCCTTAGAGGGGTTCAGCAATGACATAACCCGAGCCTCGCACGGTGCGGATCAGCGGGGTCATGCCGGGCGGGTCGATCTTCTTGCGCAGGCGGCCGATATGCACGTCGATCAGGTTGGTGCCCGGGTCGAAGTGATAACCCCAGACCTCCTCGAAAATCATCATCCGCGAGAGGATCTGCCCGGTGTTGCGCATCAGGAATTCCAGCAGCTTGTACTCGGTGGGCAACAGGCTCAGCAACTGCTCGGCGCGGGTCGCCTCGCGGCTGATCAGGTTCAGTTCCAGGTCGGCCACCCGCAGGCTGGTCTCGAGTTCCTGCACCGTGCTTTTGCGCCGTAGCAGCACCTCGACCCGGGCCGCCATCTCGTCGGAGGCGAAAGGCTTGGTCAGGTAGTCGTCGCCGCCGGCGCGCAGGCCGCGCACCCGTTCGTCGACGTCGGACAGGGCGCTGATCATCAGGATCGGCGTCGACACGCCGATGGTGCGCAGGGTGGTGACGATCGCCAGGCCGTCCAGCTCCGGCAGCATGCGGTCCAGGGTGATCAGGTCGTAGTCGCCGCTGACGGCGCGCACCAGGCCTTCGCGACCGTTGTCGACCCAGTCCACGTCCAGCCCGTGGCTGCTCAGTTCGGCCACGATTTCGCGGGCGGTTACGGCATCGTCTTCGATGGTCAGAATGCGGGTC
Source organism: Pseudomonas sp. NPDC089530 (assembly GCF_050280705.1). NCBI lineage: Bacteria > Pseudomonadati > Pseudomonadota > Gammaproteobacteria > Pseudomonadales > Pseudomonadaceae > Pseudomonas > Pseudomonas sp. NPDC089530. The sequence goes on from NZ_JBNNVU010000024.1 coordinate 20,782, forward strand.
ATAAGGGCTTACCTGATTGGGATTGCATGACACAGGCCCATATTTTGCCAAGAAAACGCCGCGGGCTTTCTAAATTATCTTTCATCTTGGGCATGGTGGGCGAAAGGTAGCAGGCGGGGCGCGCAATCGCTGATATCATCCGGCCACACTCCCGGCATGGATGCTGCGCGATGCACCTGACTCGATCCCTCGGCTGGAAAACCCTCGGCACCTGCTGGCTGGCGCTGACGTTTTCCCTGGCTTTGTCCCCGGCGTTCGCCGCCAACCAACCCTGTTCCGGCAAGAAGGGCGGGATCGCCGGCTGCGATGGCGAACTGTTCCTGTGCAACGACGGCTCCATCAGCGGCTCGAAAAAAAGCTGCAGCGCCCACTTTGGCAGCTCGAGCCAGACCGCTCGTCCACAAACGCTGATCCGCAGCGACGAAGGCTGCTCCTGCGGCAGCGGCAGCTTCTGCACCGGGCCCCGGGGCGGGGTCTATTGCCTGACGCCCAGCGGCAACAAGAGCTACAAGCGCAAGTAGGCGCTAGGCAGATTCCAGGGCTTGGCGCTTTGCTTGGCCCAGGTCAATGTTCTTGTCCGACAAAACCACTAGATTGGTCCGCAGTTCAGCCCCGAGGAGCTGGCGCCGCGCAACCGTTGGCCGGGTCCACAGACCCGAGGCCCGCGGCGATGCACAGCAGGACGCTGGCATTCCTCTTCACTCTGTTCAAGGACGAATTTCCTGATGCGCCATACCCAACGATCCTTCGATATCCAGCCGCTGCAACAGGCGGATATGACCATCAGCCTCAATGGCCAGCCGGTGACGGCGGCGATTGGCGAAACCGTGCTCAGCGTCATCCAGTCCCTGGGGCTGCGCCAGGTGGCACGCAACGACCATGGCCAACTGGCCGGTGCCTATTGCGGCATGGGCGTGTGCCACTGCTGCCTGGTGCAGATCGACGGCCGGCACAAGCGCCGGGCCTGCCAGACCCAGGTGCGGCCGGGCATGCAGGTGCAGACCGAAGCCAACCGCATTACTGAGGTGGAGGAGGTGCAATGAGCCTGAACCCACTGATCGTCGGCGGCGGTCCCGCCGGCATGGCGGCCGCCATCGAGCTGGCCGAGCACGGCGTGCGCAGCACCCTGGTCGACGAGGCCTCGCGCCTGGGCGGGGTGGTCTATCGCGGACCGCTGCGCGACGGCGTGCAACTGGACTACCTGGGGCCGCGTTATTGCGAAGCCCTGGCGAAACTGCACGGCGCCTTCTCCGACTGCGAACAGATGATCGATGTGCGCCTCAACCACCGGGTGGTGGGGGCAGAAGGCAAGGACAGCCTGGTTCTGCTGGACGCCGACGAGCGCCTGGCGGAAGTGCAATACCCGCAATTGCTGCTGGCCGCCGGCTGCCACGAGCGCAGCGTGCCGTTCCCCGGCTGGACCCTGCCCGGGGTGATGCTGCTGGGCGGTTTGCAGTTGCAGATCAAGAGCGGCGTGGTCAAGCCGCGCGGGCCGGTGGTGATCGCCGGCACCGGGCCGCTGCTGCCCCTGGTGGCCTGCCAGCTACACGCCAGCGGCGCCAACGTGGCGGCGGTCTACGAGGCCTGCGGCTTCGGCCGGATCGCCAAGGAAAGCCTGGCGCTGCTGAACAAGCCGCAGCTGTTCCTCGACGGCCTGAGCATGCTCGCCTACCTCAAGCTGCACCGCATTCCCATGCATTACGGCTGGGGCGTGGTCGAGGCCCAGGGCACGGACGGCGTGGAAAGCGTCAGCGTGGCGCCGTACTCGGCGCGCTGGGAGCCGGACCTCTCGCGTCGGCAGCAGATCGCCGCGCAGACCCTGGCGGTGGGCTACGGCTTTATCCCGCGCACCCAGCTCAGCCAGCAGATGGGCCTCAACCACGGTTTCAGTCATGACGGCTACCTGCGGGCCACGGCCAACGTCTGGCAGCAGAGCAGCGAGCCGCACATTCACCTGGCGGGGGACATGGGCGGCATTCGCGGCGGCGAGGCGGCGATGCTCACCGGGCGCATCGCCGCGCTGTCGATCCTGATGCAGCGCGATGTGCTGAGCAACGAGGCGGCCCTGGAGCGGCGCCAGAAGTACCAGAACAAACTGGCCTCCATCAGCCGCTTCCGCGCGGCGGTGGACCGCTACACCGAGCGCGGCACCGGGCAGATCGACCTGCCGGCCGCCGACACCCTGATCTGCCGTTGCGAACACGCGACCCGCGGCGATATCGACCGCGCCCTGGAGCAGGGCGTGCAAGACATGGCCAGCCTGAAGATGCGCACCCGGGTGAGCATGGGCGACTGCCAGGGGCGGATGTGCGTGGGCTATTGCAGCGACCGCCTGCGCCAGGCCACCGGGCGCCAGGATGTGGGCTGGCTGCGCCCGCGCTTCCCCCTGGACCCGATTCCGTTTTCCGCTTTCCCTCAACCGAGCAAGGATGCTTTGAATCATGAGTAAGTTCTACGACGTGGTCATCGCTGGCGGCGGTGTGATTGGCGCCTCCTGTGCCTACCAGTTGTCCAAGCGCAAGAACCTGCGGGTGGCACTGATCGACGCCAAGCGTCCGGGCAACGCGACCCGTGCCTCGGCCGGCGGCCTGTGGGCCATCGGCGAGTCGGTGGGGCTGGGCTGCGGGGTGATCTTCTTTCGCATGATGTCGGCCCGCAACAAGCGCCAGGCCAATGGCGCGGCGGTGCTGGTGGACTCCAGCACGCCGCATATCCTGCCGCAGTCGTTCTTCGACTTCGCCCTGCAATCCAACGCCCTGTACCCGCAGTTGCACCAGGAACTGCGCGAGCGCCACGGCATGGATTTCAAGTTCGAACGCACCGGGCTGAAGTTCGTGATCTACGACGCCGAGGACCGGCTCTACGCTGAGCACATCGTGTCGTGCATTCCGCACCTGGCGGACCAGGTGCGCTGGCTCGACCAGGCAGCGCTGCGCGAGTCGGAGCCAAACGTCAGCCATGAGGCCCAGGGCGCCCTGGAATTCCTCTGCGACCATCAGGTCAACCCGTTCCGCCTGGCCGACGCCTACACCGAAGGCGCGCGGCAGAACGGCGTGGACATGTACTTCAACACCAACGTCACCGGCGTGCTGCACCAGGGCAGCCGGATCAGCGGGGTGCAGACGGCGGAGGCGGGGACTTTCCATTGCGACACCCTGATCAACGCCGCCGGCGCCTGGGCCGCCGAACTGAGCCTGCAGGCCACCGGCGCGAGCATTCCGGTGAAGCCGGTCAAGGGCCAGATCCTGCTCACCGAGCGCATGCCCAAGCTGCTCAACGGTTGCCTGACCACCAGCGACTGCTACATGGCGCAGAAGGACAACGGTGAGATCCTGATCGGCAGCACCACCGAGGACAAAGGCTTCGACGTCAGCACCACCTACCGGGAAATCCAGGGCCTGGTGCAGGGCGCGGTGCGCTGCGTCCCTGAGTTGGAACAGGTCAACCTCAAGCGCTGCTGGGCCGGCCTGCGCCCGGGCTCGCCGGACGAGCTGCCGATCCTTGGGTCGATGTGCGGGGTGGAAGGCTACCTCAACGCCTGCGGGCATTTCCGCACCGGCATCCTGACCTCGGCGATCACCGGGGTGCTGCTGGACCGGCTGGTGAACGAAGAGGCCTTGCCGCTGGACATCAGCCCGTTCCTGGCCGAGCGTTTCGGCCTGAAAGCGGAAGCGCCGTTGCAGGTGGCGCTGGCCTGAGCCTGGCGCGGTGCTGTAGCGGCACCGCGCCGTCCTTGAGTTTCGCCGCCCGCTCGCTACTACAGAAGAGGTTTTGTGTCGGAGCGAGCGGGCGGCGCTCCGACTGGCCCGCGATAAACGATAACCTGGACCGCCGGCTTCACATCAACGGTGTGCTGACAAACAAGTCGAGTCGCTCGGCATACTCGGCAAACGCCTTGACCCGCGGGAACTGTGTGGCATCCAGGTGCTCGGACACCACCAGTTGGGTAAAGCTCCAGGCCACGGCCAGGCTGATGCCGGCCTGGTCGATGCTGCCGTCGGTGGCCAGCGGGCGTTTCTCCAGCTCGCTTTCCAAAGCCTCGTAGGCCGCCACCAACTGCCCGCTGATCCGCTCCAGCCACGGCTCGTGGCGTTTTTCCGCGGGGCGCAGCTGGTATTCGTAGTAGATCTGCACCGACTTCTCGCAGGCCGCCAGGGCCAGGCCGATCAGCCGCAGGTCGTGGGCCCGGGCCTGGGGTGCCGTCGGCAACAGGCTACGGCCGGCCACGGCCTCCAGGTAGTCGATGATCAGGCTCGAATCCATCAGCACCGTGCCGTCGTCGCAGACCAGGGTCGGCGCCTTGACCACCGGGTTGATCCGCTGGAACTGCTCGAAGGTGCGAAACACCGACAACGACTCATGCTCGAACGGGAGATCCAGGCGCTTGAGGGTGATGGCGACACGGCGTACGTAGGGCGAATCGAGCATACCGATGAGTTTCATTGAGCATTTCCTTGTGCGAAACAACGAGACAGGAGGGGGGGAGCAGCGGCTAATTTAGCGGCTTTGGCGGCAAATGTCCGGGGGTAACGGCTGGAAACCCGCAGCCCGATATTGCGCTGCGGGTCCAGGCGGCAAAAGCGGTTTGAAAGGCGCGATATGAGGCTGTGCCTCTCAAGCCGCGGGGTTATTTCTCACTCCATGCGATGGCCCGATTGAAGGCCTCATAGGTTTCGGACTCGGCGAACTCCGCCGTCGGCACAATCTTGAGCGAGCGCAGCAGGTCTTCGATATCGTCCTGCTGTCCGACCTGGACAAAGAACTGCTGGATACTGCTCATCTCGCTGTTGGTCAGGCTGCCGAGGAAGTTCGTTCCCTGGTAGTTTTCCGCGACATAGAAGCTGTAGTTGTTGTTGCCAACCTTGGACTTGTACACCGACGTCAGCCCGCCGGGCCCCAAGGTGATTTTGCCGTCGCTTTCCTCCTTCATTTCCCTGGCGATGGTGTCGTGATCGGTCTCTCCTGCATTCTTGGTGCCGCCGAAGAACTGCGGCATGCCGCCATAAACGAGGTTGCTCCGTTTGATGGGGAAATACAGGTAGCCGTTATCCTCGTCTTCGGAATGAAGAAGAATGGCATAAGCTTTATCGACCATGATGCGCTCCTTGCATGAGTGTGAACCTGAGCCGCGAAGTTCCCTGGCACTACGAGGGGGGGCATTCCGATGTTCGTCGCCGGCAACCCGTTCTGCCGTGGAACATCCGTTACCCAGCGTAGGTGCCGGACTTGCCCGGTGTCGGCTTTTCAGATGAAACGCATGCCCTGGCGAGAGGGCCTTCGTGGCAGGAGGGAGGACAGGGCTATCGTGTAGAAAGCAACGCCTAAGCCTTCGCAGGAGAATCGCTATGCATCCCACTAAAACCGCCCTTGTCCTCGCCGGGGGCGGCAGCCTCGGGGCTGTCCAGGTGGGGATGCTGCGGGCGCTGCTGGAAAAGCAGGTGGCGTTCGACCTGGTGGTCGGCGCGTCGGTCGGCGCCCTCAACGGTGCCTACTTCGCCGCCCGGCCCACTGCCCGGGGCGTTGCCGAGCTGGCCGATTTTTGGCGTGGCTTGCACAAGGCCGACGTGTTTCCGTTTTCTTTCATCGATGCGCTGTCGTCCTTGCTCAAGCGCCGCGGCTGCCTGCTGCCCTCGTCGGCGCTGGCGAACCTGGTGCGCCGGGCGCTGCCGGTGACCCGCATCGAAGACACCGAACTGCCCCTGCATATCGTCACCACCAACCTGCTCACCGGGGCCGAGGAGCTGCTGTCCAGCGGCAGCGTCGAGCAGGCGCTGCTGGCCAGCGCGGCGATTCCGCTGGTATTTCCCTGGGTGCAGATCGGCGACAAGCTGCTGGTGGACGGTGGCGTCGCCAGTAACACCCCGATCGCCGCGGCGGTATCCCTGGGGGCGACCCGGGTCATAGTGGTACCGACGGGATTCGGCTGCGCCTGCCCACGCCCGCCCACCGGGTTGATCGCCCTGGCCTTGCACACCCTGAACCTGATGAGCATGCGCCAGCTGGTGCGGGACATCGAACTCTATTCGCCCCAGGCGGCGATCCATGTGGTCACGCCCTTGTGCCCGCTGGGCATCTCGGTGTTCGACTTCAGCCAGACCGATCAGCTGTTGCACCGGGCCCACCAACAGACCCTGGCCTGGGTCGAGGAGGGCGGCCTGCGGCGTACCGGCGTGCCGGGGGCGTTGCAGGCCCATACCCACGCAGCGAGCTGAGGATCAGTCCTCGAACCCCGCCTGTTCGTGCATCTCGTCGACCTTCAGTTCCAGGCGGTAAGCCACGGCGATGAACAGCGCCTGGCACAGGCACAGGGTGGCGCTCAGGGAGCGGAAGGCAAAGGAGCTGCCCTCGTTGACCAGCAGCACGCTGTTGGCGCGCTTGGCCAGGGGCGACAGGTTGCTGTCGGTGATGATCAGGGTCTTGGCCTGGTTGTGCTGGGCGATGCGCAGGCAGTGCTGGGTTTCCTTGGCGTAGGGGGTGAAGCTGATGGCGATCACCAGGTCGTTGGGCCGGATGCTGCGCATCTGTTCGCGGTAGCTGCCGCCCAGGCCCGACACCAGGTGGATGCGCTTGTTGGTGTGCTGCAGGTTGTACACCAGGTAATCGGCCACGGCGAAGGAGCGGCGCACCCCGACCACGTAGATGTTGTCGGCGTTGACCACCAGGTCCACGGCCTTGTCGAAGGCTGCGTCGTCCAGCTCCAGGCCCAGGCGCTCGATGCCCGACAGGGTGGCGTTGACGCACTCGCGCGCCAGGTCGCCGCCGCTGGCCTTCTGCGACTTGTTGGCGATCATGCTGCGGATGCGCTGCTGGTAGTTCTGCACCGGGGTGGTCTTGTGGGTGTAGGCCTCGCGGAACAGCGCCTGCATTTCGCTGAAGCCGCTGAAGCCGAAGCGCTGGGAGAAACGCACGATGGCCGAGGGATGCACCTCGCATTCGCGGGCGATGTCGCTGATGCGGTCGACCATGATCCGGTCGCTCTGCTGGCTCATGTAGCTGGCGATACGCTTGAGCTGGCGCGGCAGGCTTTCGTATTCCTGGGTGATCAGCTGCAGCAGGCGCTCGGCGTTGATCGGTGGGCTGGCGAGGTCGCTGTCTGGCAGGTTCTCGTTCATGGCCGGCTGATCGGTGCGGGACATAGGCAATCCTTCTGGCATGTGCTGTCTGGCTGTTACTTGACGGGAACGGGCCTGTTCTTCCGTTCCCTGACAATAGGTGGGCTGTGCGCAGTCTACAGGGTCGGCGCGGGGAAAATCTTGAGGCGCCGGGCCAGCGGCGCCTGCTGAAACGATGCACGCTGCCTGGACTGGCCTTGAAAAAGTTTATTGGAAAAAATATTCCACGTAAAAATTTTATAGAAAAAATATTGATTGGCACCGGCGAACGTTTTAGTCTGCACCCACCAAGAGCGTTCGGCGCCTCCCTCGGTGCCACGCGCAGGCTGATAAAAATAACAGGAGCCAGCATGGGCCAGACTCGTTTTGCCAGTGGGCGTCAATTGGATCTGATTTGCCTCGGACGCCTGGGCGTCGACCTTTATGCGCAGCAGGTCGGGGCCCGGCTGGAAGATGTTTCGAGCTTCGCCAAGTACCTGGGCGGCTCGTCCGCCAACATCGCCTTCGGCACCGCGCGCCTGGGCCTGCGCTCGGCGATGCTGAGCCGGGTTGGCGACGATCACATGGGGCGCTTTTTGGTGGAGTCCCTGGCCCGTGAAGGCTGCGATGTCAGCGCGATCAAGGTCGACCCCGAGCGTTTGACCGCCATGGTCCTGCTCGGTCTCAAGGACCGCGAAACCTTCCCCCTGGTGTTCTACCGCGAAAACTGCGCCGACATGGCCCTGCGCGCCGAAGACATCAGTGAGACCTTTATCGCCTCGAGCAAGGCGCTGCTGATCACCGGCACCCATTTTTCCACCGACGGCGTGTACCAGGCCAGCCTCCAGGCCCTGGACTATGCCGAGCGGCATAACGTCCGGCGCGTGCTCGACATCGACTACCGCCCGGTGCTCTGGGGCCTGGCGGGCAAGGCCGACGGCGAGACCCGGTTCGTCGCCGACCGCAACGTCAGCCAGCACGTGCAGAAGATCCTGCCGCGCTTCGACCTGATCGTCGGCACCGAAGAAGAATTCCTTATCGCCGGCGGCGGCACCGATCTGCTCGAGGCCTTGCGCACCGTGCGCTCGCGGACCGCCGCGACCCTGGTGGTCAAACTCGGCCCCCAGGGCTGCACGGTGATTCACGGGGCGATCCCCGCGCGCCTGGAAGACGGCGCCATTTATCCGGGGGTGCGGGTCGAAGTGCTCAACGTGCTGGGGGCGGGGGATGCGTTCATGTCCGGTTTCCTCAGCGGTTGGCTGGAGGACGCCAGCGACCAGCGCTGCTGCCAGCTGGCCAATGCCTGCGGCGGTCTGGTGGTGTCGCGCCATGCCTGCGCCCCGGCGATGCCGACCCGCGCCGAGCTGGATTACCTGTTCAGCAGCCCGGTGCCCATCACCCGGCCGGACCAGGATGCGACCCTGCAGCGCCTGCATCAGGTCAGCGTGCCGCGCAAGGCCTGGAAGCAGCTGTTCGTCTTCGCCTTCGACCATCGCGGGCAGTTGGTGGAGCTGGCGCAGAAGGGCGGGCGCGAACTCAAGGCCATTGGTGAACTCAAGCAGCTGTTTATCCAGGCGGTGGAACGGGTCGAGGCCGACCTGGGCGAGCAGGGCATCGCTGCCGATGTCGGGCTGCTGGCCGACCAGCGTTTCGGTCAGGACGCGCTGAACGCTGCCACCGGCCGCGGCTGGTGGGTGGCGCGGCCGGTGGAGGTCCAGGGTTCGCGGCCGCTGGCCTTCGAGCACGGGCGTTCGATCGGCAGCAACCTGATCGCCTGGCCTCAGGAGCAGATCATCAAGTGCCTGGTGCAATACCACCCGGACGACGAGCCGCTGCTGCGCCTGGAGCAGGAGGCGCAGCTCAAGGGCCTGTACCAGGCGTCCCAGGTCAGCGGCCATGAGCTGCTGCTGGAAGTCATTCCGCCCAAGGACCACCCCGCGGCGCACCCGGACGTGCTCTATCGCGCCCTCAAGCGCCTGTACAACCTGGGCATCTATCCGGCCTGGTGGAAGATCGAGGCGCAAAGCGCTGAAGACTGGACCCGCCTCGACGCGTTGATCGAAGAGCGCGACCCCTATTGCCGCGGCGTGGTGCTGCTGGGCCTCAACGCCCCGGCGGCGGCCCTGGCCGAAGGCTTTCGCCAGGCCGCTGCCAGCCGCACCTGCCGAGGCTTCGCCGTGGGCCGCACGATCTTCCACGAACCGAGCCGCGCCTGGCTGGCGGGGGAGATCGACGACGAGACCCTGATCCGCCGGGTACAGGCGACCTTCGTCGAACTGATCGACGCCTGGCGCGCGGCACGCGGCTGAACACAAAACCCTGACACACAACGCGAACCTAAACCTGGCACAAATCCCTGTAGCCGCTGCCGAGCGTTAGCGAGGCTGCGATAAGGTCCGCAGGACCTTCCGGCGATTTCAAGAGCGCGTCTGCTACGCAGCCGATCGCAGCCTCGCTAACGCTCGGCAGCGGCTACAGAGGCGGCGGTTACGGCGGGATTTTTCAGAACTGGTTTGGAAAACAATAAAAGGTGCAGCCATGCCCGCAATCCGAATTGGCATCAACCCGATTTCCTGGAGCAACGACGACCTGCCATCCCTGGGCGGCGAAACGCCTTTGAGCACGGCGCTGAGCGAAGGCAAGGAGATCGGCTACGAAGGCTTCGAGCTCAACGGCAAGTTCCCCAAGGATGCCCAGGGCGTCGGCGATGTGCTGCGGCCCTACGGCCTGGCGCTGGTCTCGGGCTGGTACTCCAGCCAACTGGCCCGGCGCTCGGTGGCCGAGGAGATCGACGCCATCGCCAGCCATGTGCAGTTGCTGGCGCAGAACGGCGCCAAGGTCCTGGTCTACGGCGAAGTGGCCGACTCGATCCAGGGCCAGCGCATCCCCCTAGTGGAGCGCCCGCGCTTTCACAGCCAGCAGGCTTGGCAGGACTACGCCGACAAGCTCACGGAGCTGGCGCGTTTCACCCTGTCCCAGGGCGTGCGCCTGGCCTATCACCACCATATGGGCGCCTACGTCGAATCGCCGGCGGACATCGACCAACTGATGAGCCGCACCGGCAGCGAAGTCGGCCTGCTGTTCGATTCCGGCCACTGCTACATGGGCGGCGGCGAACCCCTGGAAGTGCTGCGCAAACACGTCGATCGTATCTGCCACGTGCACTTCAAGGACGTGCGCAAGCCGGTGGTGCAGCTGGCGCGCAACCACCTCTGGAGTTTCCCCGACTGCATCGTCAACGGCACCTTCACCGTGCCGGGGGACGGCGATATCGATTTCGCCGCGCTGCTGGACGAACTGCTGGCCGCCGATTACCAGGGCTGGCTGGTGGTGGAGGCCGAACAGGACCCGGCGGTGGCCCCCAGCTATGTCTACGCCAAGAAGGGTTACGAGACCTTGCGCGGTCTGCTCGATGATGCACTGCTCAAAAGGAGCACCGGACAATGAGCTTGCTGGTAAAAAGCGCGGCCAAGGGCCGGACCATGGTCCAGTTGCCTGAAGGGGCTTTGCAATACGTCGGCTTTGCCGCCTACCGCCTGAGCCTCGGCGAAAGCCTGCCAATCAATGCCGGCGACCGGGAACTGTGCCTGGTCCTGCTCAGCGGCCGCATCGGCATCCAGGGCGAAGCGCCGGGGCAGGGCGCCTTTGCCTGGGACAACCTCGGCGACCGGCAATCGGTGTTCGAGGACAAGTCGCCCTTCGCCGTCTACCTGCCGCCCGGCAGCCAGGCCCGGGTCACGGCTTTGAGCGATGTGCAGCTCGCCGTCTGCGCCGCGCCCGGCCCTATTACAAACAGCTCCGCCGCCAAAGGCCTCGGCCCACGGCTGATCCGCCCCGAAAGCATGAAGCGCAGCGTACGTGGCAAGGGCGCCAACACCCGTTATGTCTGCGACATCCTGCCGGACAGCGAGCCGGCCCACTCGCTGCTGGTGGTGGAGGTGCGCACGCCGTCCGGGCACTCCTCCAGCTACCCGCCGCACAAGCACGACACCGACGACCTGCCGCACCAGAGCTTTCTCGAAGAGGCCTACTACCACCAGGTCAACCCGCCCCAGGGCTTCGTGTTCCAGCGGGTCTATACCGACGACCGCAGCATCGACCAGGCCATGGCCGTGGAGCAGCACGACCTGGTGGTGGTGCCCAAGGGGTATCACCCGGTCAGCGTGCCCTACGGCTACGAGTCCTATTACCTGAACGTCATGGCCGGGCCCAAGCGGGTCTGGCAGTTCCATAACGATCCGCAGCACAGCTGGCTGCTGGATCTCTGATGTCCGACATTTGAATGGAGAACAAGAGTGATGAGTGACGCCCCGGTAATCGGCCATTACATCGACGGTCAGGTGCAGGACAGCGGCGAGCGCTTCAGTAATGTGTTCAACCCGGCCACCGGCCGCGTGCAGGCCCGGGTCGCCCTGGCCAGCCCGCAGACCGTGGACGCCGCCGTGGCCTCGGCGCTCAAGGCCTTTCCGGCCTGGTCCGAGCAGTCGGCGTTGCGTCGGGCGCGGGTGATGTTCAGGTTCAAGGAACTGCTGGAGCGGCACCACAACGAGCTGGCGGAGATCATCACCCGCGAGCACGGCAAGGTGCTGTCCGACGCCCATGGCGAAGTGACCCGCGGCCTCGAGATCGTCGAGTTCGCCTGCGGCGCGCCGAGCCTGATGAAGACCGACTTCAGCGACAACATCGGTGGCGGTATCGACAACTGGAATCTGCGCCAGCCCCTGGGCGTGTGCGCCGGGGTCACACCGTTCAACTTCCCGGTGATGGTGCCACTGTGGATGATCCCGCTGGCCCTGGTGGCCGGTAACTGCTTCATCCTCAAGCCGTCCGAGCGCGACCCGTCCGCCAGCCTGCTGCTGGCCCGTCTGCTCAGCGAAGCCGGGCTGCCGGATGGGGTGTTCAACGTGGTCCAGGGCGACAAGGCGGCGGTGGACGGCCTGTTGCAGCACCCGGACATCGAAGCGATTTCCTTTGTCGGCTCGACTCCGATCGCCGAGTACATCCACCAGCAGGCCACGGCCCGCGGCAAGCGCGTGCAGGCCCTGGGCGGGGCCAAGAACCACATGATCGTGATGCCCGACGCCGACCTCGACCAGGCCGCCGATGCCCTGATCGGTGCGGCCTACGGCTCGGCCGGCGAGCGCTGCATGGCGATCTCCGTCGCCGTGGCGGTGGGCGCGGTGGGCGACCGATTGATCGAGAAGCTGCGTCCGCGCATCGACCGCTTGAAGATCGGCAACGGCATGCAGGGCGACAGCGACATGGGGCCGCTGATTACCGCCGAGCACAAGGCCAAGGTGGAAGGTTTCATCGACCAGGGCGTGGCCCAGGGCGCGCAGCTGCTGGTAGACGGTCGTGGCTTCAAGGTGCCGGGGGCGGAGCAGGGCTTCTTTGTCGGCGCCACCTTGTTCGATGGGGTGACGCCCGAGATGAGCATCTACCAGGAAGAAATCTTCGGCCCGGTGCTGGGCATCGTGCGGGTGCCGGACTTCGCCAGCGCGGTGGCGCTGATCAACGCCCATGAGTTCGGCAACGGCGTGTCCTGCTTCACCCGCGACGGCGGCGTGGCCCGGGCTTTCGCCCGCACCATCAAGGTCGGCATGGTCGGCATCAATGTGCCGATTCCGGTGCCCATGGCCTGGCATTCCTTCGGCGGCTGGAAGCGTTCGCTGTTCGGCGACCACCATGCCTATGGCGAGGAAGGCCTGCGGTTCTACAGCCGCTACAAGAGCGTGATGCAGCGCTGGCCGGACAGCATCGCCAAGGGCCCCGAGTTCAGCATGCCCACCGCCCAGTAACGCCCTTCGACTCGTTGCCCAGGAGAACAAGAATAATGAGCCAGCCCCTGCGTTTCGCCCTCAATCGGATGGTTGCCCCGGGTTTGCCCCTGCCCGAGTTCCTCGAGCTGGCGGTGGCCCTGAAGGCCGATGCCATCGAGCTTCGCAACGACCTCAAAGGCGTGGAGATCGAAGACGGCACGCCGCCGCAACAGGTGCGCCAGATGTGCGCGGCCCGCGGCATCCAGGTGTTGTCGATCAATGCGCTGTATCCCTTCGATATCTGGAACGACGAGCGACGTGCCCAGGCCCTGAAGCTGGCCGCCTATGCCCGCGACTGCGGCGCCCGGGGCCTGGTGATGTGCCCGCTCAACGACCGCGCCGATAACCGCGATGCCGCCGAGCGCAACGCCGGCCTGCGCACGGCCTTGAGCGAACTGGCGCCGATCCTGCGCGAGCATGGGATTCTCGGTTTCATCGAGCCCCTGGGGTTCGAGGAATGCTCCCTGCGGCGCAAGCGCAAGGCGCTGGAGGCGATCCGCTCCTGCGGTGGGCTGGATGTGTTCCGCCTGGTGCATGACACCTTTCACCATCACCTGGCCGGGGAGCAGGAATTCTTCCCCGAGCTGACCGCGCTGGTGCATATCTCCGGGGTCGAGGAGCGCGAGGTGCCGCTGGCGAGCATCCGCGACGGCCACCGGGTGCTGGTGGGCAAGGGCGACATCCTCGGCAACCGGACGCAGATCGAGACCCTGCTCGCGCGGGGCTACAGCGGCTACCTGTCGTTCGAGCCGTTCGCCGCCAGTGTCCACGGCCTCGCGGACATCCGCCAGGCCCTCGGCGCCAGCATCGACCACCTCAAACACGCCCTGGCATAAACGGCACGGCAATAACCTTCAGCGTCTTCAGCAAGGTGCAAGCATGACTACGACACGACTGACCATGGCCCAGGCCCTGGTGAAATTCCTCGACAACCAGTACGTCGAGGTCGATGGGGTAGAGAGCAAGTTCGTCGCCGGGGTCTTCACCATTTTCGGCCACGGCAACGTGCTCGGCCTGGGCCAGGCCCTGGAGCAGGACAGCGGCGGGCTGCTGGTGCACCAGGGGCGCAACGAGCAGGGCATGGCCCACGCCGCCATCGGCTTCGCCAAGCAGCACCTGCGGCGCAAGATCTACGCCTGCACCGCGTCGGTGGGGCCGGGCGCGGCGAACATGCTGACCGCCGCGGCGACCGCCAGCGCCAACCGCATCCCTCTGTTGCTGCTGCCGGGCGACGTCTACGCCAGCCGCCAGCCGGACCCGGTGCTGCAGCAGATCGAGCAGTTCCACGACCTGAGCATCAGCACCAACGATGCCTTCAAGGCGGTGAGCCAATACTGGGACCGGATCAACCGCCCCGAACAACTGATGAGCGCGGCAATCCACGCCATGCGCGTGCTCACCGACCCGGCGCAAACCGGCGCGGTGACCCTGGCACTGCCCCAGGACGTGCAGGCCGAAGCCTACGATTACCCGGACTATTTCCTGCAAAAACGCGTGCACCGCATCGAACGCCGGCCGGCCAGTGCGGCCATGCTGGCCGATGCCGTGGCGGCCTTTGCCGGCAAACGCAAGCCGCTGCTGATTTGCGGTGGTGGGGTCCGATACTCCGGGGCTAATACGGTATTGCAGGCCTTCGCCGAACGCTTTGGCATTCCCTTCGCCGAAACCCAGGCCGGCAAGAGCGCGGTGGTCTCCGGCCATCCGCTGAACGTCGGCGGCATCGGCGAGACCGGCTGCCTGGCGGCCAACCTGCTGGCCAAGGACGCGGACCTGATCATCGGCGTCGGCACCCGCTACAGCGATTTCACCACCGCCTCCAAGTCGCTGTTCCGCGCCGACGCGCAGTTTCTCAACCTCAATATCAACCCCTGCGATGCCCTGAAACTCGATGGCGTGCAGCTGCTGGCGGATGCCCGGGACGGCCTGGATGCCCTGGCCGAGGCCCTGGCGCCCACGGATTACCAGGCGGCCTGGGGCGAGCAGGTCGCCGAGGCTCGGACACAACTGGACGCAGAAGTGGACCGGCTCCATCAGGTCGAATACCACGCCGACGGCTTCGTCCCGGAGGTCGCCGACCACCTGGACCCGGCAGTGCTGCGCGAGTTCATCGAGCTGACCGGCTCCTGCCTGACCCAGAGTCGGGTGCTGGGCGTGCTCAACCAGACCCTGGCCGACGATGCGGTGATAGTCGCCGCCGCCGGCAGCCTGCCCGGCGACCTGCAACGCAGCTGGCGCAGCAAGGGGGTAGGCACCTACCACGTGGAGTACGGCTATTCCTGCATGGGCTACGAGGTCAACGCGGCCCTGGGGGTCAAGCTCGCCGAGCCGGCGCGGGAGGTCTATGCCCTGGTGGGCGACGGCTCCTACCTGATGCTGCACTCGGAGCTCGCCACCTCGATCCAGGAGCGGCGCAAGATCAACGTGGTGCTGCTGGACAACATGGCTTTCGGCTGCATCAACAACCTGCAGATGGGCAACGGCATGGACAGCTTCGGCACCGAGTTCCGCTTTCGCAACCCGCAGACCAACAAGCTCGACGGCGGCCTGGTGCCGGTGGATTTCGCCATGAGCGCGGCGGCCTACGGCTGCAAGACCTACAAGGTGAGGACCGTGGAGGAGCTGCGGGCGGCCCTGGCCGATGCGCGGACCCAGACGGTCTCGACCCTGATCGATATCAAGGTTTTGCCCAAGACCATGATCCACAACTACCTGTCCTGGTGGCGGGTCGGGGTGGCGCAGGTGTCCACCAGCGCCCGCACCGACGCGGCGGCCAGGCAACTCAACGAACGCCTGGCCAAGGTCCGGCAGTACTGATTGTTCGAACAACAATAAGGAGTGCATCCATGTCTTTGAAGCTAGGCGTCATCGGTACCGGGGCCATCGGCCAGGACCATATCCGTCGTTGCAGCCAGACCCTGCTGGGCAGCCGGGTGGTGGCGGTCACCGATATCAACCTGCAGCAGGCGGCCAAGGTGGTGGCCGAGTTGCAGATCGCCGCCGAGGTGTATGCCGACGGCCACGCGCTGATCCAGGCGCCGGAAGTGCAGGCGGTGCTGGTCACTTCCTGGGGGCCGAGCCATGAAGAGTTCGTGCTGGCCGCCATCGCCGCGGGCAAGCCGGTGTTCTGCGAGAAGCCCCTGGCGGTGACCGCCGCCGGCTGCCGCAAGATCGTCGAGGCCGAGATGGCCCATGGCAAGCGCCTGGTGCAGGTGGGCTTCATGCGGCCCTACGACGCCGGCTACCGCGCCCTGAAGGCGGTGATCGACAGTGGCCGGATCGGCGAGCCGTTGATGCTGCACTGCGCCCACCGCAACCCGCGGGTCGGCGAGCACTACAAGACCGACATGGCGATCACCGACACCCTGATCCACGAACTGGACGTGCTGCGCTGGCTGCTGGCCGACGACTACGTGTCGGTGCAGGTAGTGTTCCCGCGCCAGTCGAGCAAGGCCCTGGCCCACCTGCGCGACCCGCAGGTGGTGCTGCTGGAAACCGCCAAGGGCACGCGGATCGACGTCGAGGTGTTCGTCAACTGCCAGTACGGCTACGACATCCAGTGCGAAGTGGTGGGGGAGACCGGCATCGCCAAATTACCGGAACCGTCCCAGGTGCAACTGCGCAGCGAGGCCAAGCTGTCCAACGCGATCCTGATGGACTGGAAGGACCGTTTTATCGCCGCCTACGATGTCGAGTTGCAGGCCTTTATCGACGGCGTGCGCGCCGGGCAGGTGGGCGGCCCGTCGGCCTGGGACGGCTACGCCGCGGCAGTGGCGGCCGATGCCTGCATCGAAGCGCAGCACAGCGGGCAGATCGTCAAGGTCGTACAGCCACCGCGCCCGGCCTTCTACAACTGAACGACCGCTGTACCTGTAGGCGGGTTCTATATAAGGAGGCTTTCTGATGAGAATCGGACTGGTGGGTTACGGCCATGGCGGCCGGCATTTTCACGCGCCGCTGATCGCCAGCCTGCCCGGCGCGACCCTGGCCGGGGTGGTGACCCTGTCGGCCGAGCGCCGGCGCTTGCTGGCGGTGGAGCACCCCGGGGTGCCGGCCTTCGACAGCCTCGCGCAGCTGCTGGCGGCCGGGGTCGACGCGCTGGTGATTTCCACTCCGCTGGAGGGGCGCGCGGCGCTGGTGCATGAGGCCATCGAAGGGGGCGTTGCGGTGGTCAGCGACAAGCCGTTCGCCAGCGACGCCGGGCAGGCGCAGGCGCTGATCGAGGCCGCCGCCCGCCGCCAGGTGCCGCTGAGCGTCTACATGAACCGACGCTGGGACTCGGACTTCCTCACCCTGCGCAAGCTGCTCGACGCCGGCGTCCTGGGGCGCATCAGCCGCTTCGAATCGCGGGTCGAACGCTACGTACCCGAGGCCGTGGGCAATGCCAGTGGTGGCGGTTTCCTGCGCGACCTCGGCAGCCACCTGGTGGACCAGGCCTTGCTGCTGTTCGGCCCGGTGCGCCGGGTCTACGCCGAATTGCAGTACGCCGCCCAGGCGCCCGGTTGCGACTACGGGTTCTTTCTCGCCCTGAGCCACGCAGGCGGCGTGGTTTCACATTTGTCTGGTAGTTGTCTGCAGAACTGCCCGGGGCCGCGGTTTCGGGTCAGCGGTTCGGCGGGCTGTTATACGGTCGAGGGCCTGGACGGCCAGGAGGCGGCGCTGGTCGCCGGCCTGTCGCCCCGGAACGAGGGTGAGCGCTGGGGTGTCGAGGAACATCGGCGCTGGGGTTGGTTCGAGCAGGGCGAAGTCCGCGAGCGAGTGGCCTCCGAGCGCGGCGACTGGCTGCAGTTCTATAAACAGTGGCAGGCGGCGTTGCAAGGGCAGGGGCGGCTACCCGTGGACCCGGCCGAGGCGCTGGCCACCACCCGGGTTCTGGACGCCGCGCGCTTGAGCGCGGAGCACTCTCGGGTGGTGGAAATGGCCACGCTGCCGGGCGCGGAATGAGTTTGGAACAAAATTCTAAAATGAGTTGATATAGAAATTATTTTCCAATAAAGTCGTTTCCAGGTTGCCGACTAGCAGGTTTCCTCCGCGCTCAAGCCCGCCTTGAACCGAGGGAACCGGCCCACAAAAACAAAACAGGTACCGTCGATGAAAACCTCCAGCTCCATCCTGCACCTGCCGCGCCGCGCGCTGATGCGTAGCCCCGCGCTGTCCCGCCAAACACCTTGGCTTGCCCCTGTTCTGCAGTCCCTGGTCCGCCTGCTGTGCGTCGAACGCCGGGGCGCGCTGGTGTGCTGCGTGCCCGGCGCGCCGATCGTGCGTCTGCCTCACTGAGTGGTTTCTGCGCCTTATCCATAAAACCTACAAGAATGTGGAGAAAGACCTTTCATGAAGACCAAGACCCGTTTCGCCACGCTCGCCCTGTCCCTGCTGCTGGCCAGCGGCACGGCGCTCGCCGACCTGAAGATCGGCGTGAGCATGTCGCAGTTCGACGACACCTGGCTGACCTACCTGCGCGAATCCATGGACCGCAAGGCCAAGTCCCTGCCGGACGGCGTCACCCTGCAGTTCGAGGACGCCCGGGCCGACGTGGTCAAGCAGTTGAGCCAGGTGGAAAGTTTCATCAGCCAGAAGGTCGACGCCATTGTGGTCAACCCGGTGGACACCGCGGCCACCCGCAAGATCACCGAGGCCGCGGTCAAGGCCGGGATTCCGCTGGTCTACGTCAACCGCCGCCCGGACGACCTGAACCTGCCCAAGGGCGTGGTCACCGTGGCCTCCAACGACCTGGAGGCCGGGCAGATGCAGATGCAGTACCTGGCCGACAAGCTGGGCGGCAAGGGTGAAATCGTCATCCTCCTGGGCGACCTGGCGAACAACTCCACCACCAACCGCACCAAGGGCGTCAAGGAGGTGCTGGCCAAGTACCCGGGGATCAAGGTCGAACAGGAGCAGACCGGGATCTGGCTGCGGGACAAGGCCATGACCCTGGTCAACGACTGGCTGACCCAGGGCCGGCAGTTCAACGCGGTGGTGGCCAACAACGACGAGATGGCCATCGGTGCCGCCATGGCGCTGAAGCAGGCCGGGGTGGGCCAGGGCAGCGTGCTGATCGCCGGGGTCGACGGCACCCCCGACGGCCTGCGCGCGGTGCAGAAGGGCGACCTGGCGGTCTCGGTGTTCCAGGACGCCAAGGGCCAGGCCGACGGCTCGATCGAGACTGCGGTGAAGATGGCCCGCAACGAGCCGGTGGAGCAGGCGGTGTGGGTGCCGTACCGCTTGATCACCCCGGAAAACGTCGGCCAATTCAAATAGCTCGCCATTCCCCCCAATAAGCCGCCAGGGTGGCCCGGCCGCCCGGCGGATGGAGTACCTGACCATGTTCGCTTCAGCGACTGCTTCGAGCATCCCGATGGCGGCTGTGCAGCCCGCCGTCCCGTCCGCCCAGCCTGTGTCTGAGCAGCAGCCTTATCTGCTGGAAGTCATCAATGTCAGCAAGGGCTTCCCCGGTGTCGTCGCCCTGTCCGATGTGCAGTTGCGGGTGCGCCCCGGCACGGTGCTGGCGTTGATGGGGGAGAACGGCGCGGGCAAGTCGACCCTGATGAAAATCATCGCCGGGATCTACCAGCCGGACGCTGGCGAGCTGCGCCTCAAGGGCCGGCGGGTGAGTTTCGAGACGCCGCTGGCGGCGCTGCAGGCGGGGATCGCCATGATCCACCAGGAACTCAACCTGATGCCGCACATGAGCATCGCCGAGAACATCTGGATCGGCCGCGAGCAGCTCAACGGCCTGCGCATGATCGATCACCGCGAGATGCACCGCTGCACCGCGCAGTTGCTGGCGCGCCTGCGCATCGACCTGGACCCCGAGGAACAGGTGGGCAACCTGAGCATCGCCGAGCGGCAGATGGTCGAGATCGCCAAGGCGGTGTCCTACGACTCCGACATCCTGATCATGGACGAACCGACCTCGGCCATTACCGACAAGGAGGTGGCGCACCTGTTCTCGATCATCGCCGACCTCAAGGCCCAGGGTAAGGGCATCATCTATATCACCCACAAGATGAACGAAGTGTTCGCCATCGCCGACGAGGTCGCGGTGTTCCGCGACGGCGCCTACATCGGCCTGCAACGGGCCGAGAGCATGGACGGCGACAGCCTGATCTCGATGATGGTCGGCCGCGAGCTGAGCCAGCTGTTCCCGGTGCGCGAGAAGCCCATCGGCAATCTGCTGCTGTCGGTGCGCGACCTGCGCCTGGACGGGGTGTTTTCCGGGGTGTCCTTCGACCTGCACGCCGGGGAGATCCTCGGCATCGCCGGGCTGATGGGCTCGGGGCGGACCAACGTGGCCGAGACGATTTTCGGCATCACCCCCAGCGACGGCGGCGAGATCCGCCTCGACGGCCAGCCGCTGCGCATCGGCGATCCGCACATGGCCATCGACAAGGGCTTCGCCCTGTTGACCGAGGACCGCAAGCTCAGTGGCCTGTTCCCTTGCCTGTCGGTCCTGGAAAACATGGAGATGGCGGTGCTGCCGCACTACGCCGGCAACGGTTTCATCCAGCAGAAGGCCCTGCGCGCCCTGTGCGAGGACATGTGCAAGAAGCTGCGGGTCAAGACCCCGTCCCTGGAGCAGTGCATCGACACCCTGTCCGGCGGCAACCAGCAAAAGGCGCTGCTCGCCCGCTGGCTGATGACCAACCCGCGGGTGCTGATCCTCGACGAGCCGACCCGGGGCATCGACGTCGGCGCCAAGGCCGAGATCTACCGGCTGATCGCCTACCTGGCCGGCGAGGGCATGGCGGTGATCATGATTTCCTCGGAGCTGCCGGAGGTGCTGGGCATGAGCGACCGGGTGATGGTGATGCACGAAGGCGAGCTGATGGGCACCCTCGACCGTAGCGAGGCGACCCAGGAGCGGGTGATGCAACTGGCTTCCGGGATGGCGCTGGTTCACTAAACGAATCAAGGCCGGCGCCGGGAGTTGTCCGCCGCCGGCCATACAAGAAGAAGGTGAAGGGCTATGAACGCGATACTGGAAAACAAACCCGCGACGGCGCCGGCCAGAACGCGCCGGCGCCTGCCCACCGAACTGAGCATCTTCCTGGTGCTGATCGGCATCGGCCTGGTGTTCGAACTGTTCGGCTGGATCGTGCGCGACCAGAGTTTCCTGCTGAACTCCCAGCGCCTGGTGCTGATGATCCTGCAGGTGTCGATCATCGGCCTGCTGGCCATCGGCGTGACCCAGGTGATCATCACCACCGGCATCGACCTGTCGTCCGGCTCGGTGCTGGCGCTGTCGGCGATGATCGCTGCCAGCCTGGCGCAGACCTCGGACTTCACCCGCGCGGTGTTCCCGTCGCTGACCGACCTGCCGGTGTGGATACCGGTGGTGGCCGGCCTGGGGGTCGGGCTGCTGGCGGGGGCGATCAACGGCAGCATCATCGCCATCACCGGCATCCCGCCCTTTATCGCCACCCTCGGCATGATGGTCTCAGCCCGCGGCCTGGCGCGTTACTACACCGAAGGCCAGCCGATCAGCATGCTGTCGGATTCCTACACCGCCATCGGCCACGGTGCGATGCCGGTGATCATCTTCCTGGTGGTGGCGATGATCTTCCATGTGGCCCTGCGCTACACCAAGTACGGCAAGTACACCTACGCCATCGGCGGCAACATGCAGGCGGCGCGCACTTCGGGGATCAACGTCAAGCGCCACCTGGTGATCGTCTACAGCATCGCCGGGCTGCTGGCGGGCCTGGCCGGGGTGGTGGCCTCGGCGCGGGCGGCTACCGGGCAGGCGGGCATGGGCATGTCCTACGAGCTGGACGCCATCGCCGCGGCGGTGATCGGCGGCACCAGCCTGGCCGGCGGGGTGGGACGCATCACCGGCACCGTGATCGGCGCGCTGATCCTCGGGGTGATGGCCAGCGGCTTTACCTTCGTCGGCGTCGATGCCTATATCCAGGACATCATCAAGGGCCTGATCATCGTGGTGGCGGTGGTCATCGACCAGTACCGCAACAAGCGCAAGGCCAAGCGCTGATCCCACTGTTTTTCTGTAGGAGCGAAGATGCACGACGGCAGCGGCAGGCCTTTTTCGGGCCTGCCGCTGCCGTTTGTCTTCTAAAAGACCCCGGTCGATTGAATTTCTTGTTATAAACGCACTCCGATAACCGCCGCCAAAGTCCCGCCCTGTCGGGCTTTCAGGGCTTGTCGGACAAATTCGATGTCATTTCAGTTGCTGAGGCCTCAAACGGGCCTTAGACTGCCGCCCCTTCGTAAATTGAGTGCCGGGTGGCGCTTGGAATGTACGGCGCCTTTCCATGCCCCGAAAGGGGGCACGGGAATCAGTTTCAATTCGCCTTAATGCACGTATTTTTTATAGAGAAATCAATGACAAAGGAAAAGTTGCTGGCCATGCCGGCGGATGACTACATGAACGCCGAGCAGCTGGCTTTTTTCACTGAGCTGTTGCAGGCCATGAAGGTCGAAACCCACGAGCGCATCGAACAGAACCGAATCGCCATTGAGAGCCTGGACACCCCGGCCGACCCTGCCGACGCCGCTTCCGTGGAAGAAGAGCGCACCTGGCTGGTCAACGCCATCGACCGCGACCAGCGCATGCTGCCGCAGCTGGAGCAGGCCCTGGGCCGGATCGGCGACGACAGCTTCGGCTGGTGCGACGACAGCGGCGAGCCGATCGGCCTCAAGCGCCTGCTGATCAGCCCGACCACCAAGTACTGCATCGAAGCTCAGGAACGTCACGAGCAGATCGACAAGCACCAGCGTCAGGCCTGATCGCCAAGACTTCTCTGCCTCGCGGGCAAGCCCCGCCCCAGGTCGCCAATGCGTCCGGGGCCGTGGGCTTGCCCGCGAGTCGTTTGTGGCTGCCCTGTCGGCGCCAGACCCGTCCCGCGTATTTCCATTGATCTGCTGCAAAACTCCGACTAATGGACCATGGATAATGGCCTTTTGCCGGCGTTTAATGCAGGCCAAATAATTAGAAATGCGTGGGGTAATGATGATGCAAGACGGATCCTTGCCGGCTGTCCTGGCGCAACCGCTGCCCACAGCCCGAACCACCTGGCGCTGGCTGCTTCCAGCCCTGCAGAGCGGAGCCTTGCTCCTGCTGTTGTCGGCCTTGGCCCTGGGGCCGCTGTCCCTCTATATCGCCGTGCCGCTGACGCTGCTGATCGTCTGGCTGCCACGGCTGCTCGTGCGCGAAGCGCCGCCGTCGGCGAGCCCGGTGGATAACGGCGAGATGGCCACCCTGACCCGCGACCTGTCCCACAGCACCAGCCACAATGCCCTGGCGGCCGCCGGCGTGGCCTATTCGGTGCGGCAACTGGCGGGGCGGGTGCAGTCGCAACTGGATTCGGCGGCGCGCATCGTCAGCAGCGCCGAAGCGATGATCCACACCGAACAACTGGCCGCCCAGCTCAGCCAGCAGGCCCTGGGCGCCGCCAGCGAGGCCCACCGCAGCAGCGCCGAGGGCAGCGCGGTGCTGGGCGAGTCCATCAGTCGCATGCACCGCCTCAGCCAGAGCGCGAACGACAGCCGCGAACTGATCGAGGCCCTGAGCCAGCGCAGCGAAGACATCCAGCGGGTGGCGCTGGTGATCCAGTCGATCGCCAGCCAGACCAACCTGCTGGCGCTGAATGCCGCCATCGAGGCGGCGCGGGCCGGCGAGCACGGTCGCGGCTTTGCCGTGGTGGCCGACGAGGTGCGCGGGCTGGCCGGGCGTACGGCCACCGCCACCGATGAAGTGGGGGTGATGGTCAGCGATATCCAGCAGCGCACGGCGCAGGTGGTGGAGCAGATCCGTCAGCTGTCCGACGACTTGGGCACCGGGGTGGAGCAGGTCGAACACGCCGGCCAGCACCTGCAGAACATCGCCCGGCTGGCGGCCGGCGTGGAAAGCCAGGTCGGCGAGATCGCCCGCGGCGCCGAGACCAACCGCCAGCAGCTGGACAGCCTGTTCCATGCCGTGGAGCAGGTGCGCGGCGACCTGGCGGTCAGCGACCAGCAGACCCGGCGTCTGGCCGAGGCGGCGGTGCAGATGGAAGGGCAGGCGGAAGTCATCAGCGAGCGCCTGGCGGTGGTCGGCCTGGACGACTACCACCAGCGCATCTATGACCTGGCCCAGGAAGGCGCGCGGCGCATCGCCGAGCAGTTCGAGGCGGACCTGGACGCCAGGCGTATCGCCCTCGACGACCTGTTCGACCGCAGCTACCAGCCGATCGCCAATACCCAGCCGGTGAAATACCAGACCCGCTTCGACCGCTACGCCGATCAGGTCCTGCCGGCGATCCAGGAGCCCTTGCTGCCGCGTCACGAAGGCCTGGTGTTCGCCATCGCCTGCACGCCCCAGGGCTATGTGCCGACCCACAACCAGGTGTTTTCCCGGCCGCTGACCGGCGACCCGCAGGTGGACACCGTGCACAACCGCACCAAGCGCAAGTTCGAGGACCGCACCGGCATCCGCTGCGGCAGCCACCAGCAGGCGTTGTTGCTGCAGACCTACACCCGGGATACCGGGGAGCTGATGCACGACCTGTCGGTGCCGATCATGGTCAAGGGGCGGCATTGGGGCGGGTTGCGCTTGGGCTACAAGCCGCAGCAGGCTTCTTGATAATCCGCGGTTAACCTGAGGGGCGGTAAGGTGTGGCCGGTGGCCATTGTTACCGCCCCTGCAATTGAGCTGTGCAAGGGAAGGCTTTCTCCCAACGGGGAAACTCATTAATATGGCCAACATTGTTAGCTAGCTAACTAGTTGTCTGGAGAAGTCCTCATGCAAAGCAAAGTCGATGTCGCAGTGATGATTGGCAGCGGTGTTCCGGCCACCTTTCGCGCGGTCGGGCTGAATGTGTGCTGGGTGGTGCTGATCAACGGCGAGCGCCGTGGCGCGCCGTTCGCCAGCCGGGACGAAGCCCTGGAGTGCCAGGCGTCCTGGCTGGCCCAACTGGCGCGGGACCGGGTCGGGCACCCGCTGTTCAGTCGCTCGGCCTGAGGTTTCCCCGCGCAGCACCGCCGGGGGGATCAGACTTCGCTGCCGATCAGCGCGCTTTCCGCCTGGAACAGGGCCACCTGGGCCATCGACAAGGCGCTGCTGGCCGCCTGGGCCTGGGCCCTGGCGGCAGACAACAGCTGCGTATGGGCATCGGTTGAGCGATGCCTGGCCGCGCCCTGGACCATCGCCAGGCGGTCGTTGGCCTTGCGCGCGCGCTGCTGCAATTGCTCGATCTGTTTGCGCAGCATCTTGACGCGCTTCTTTTGCGCTTCGAGCACGCCGTCGGGAACGGCGCGGGTCGCCCGGGCGATCGCCGTGCGCAGACCGAAAGGGTCGTTGGTCGGGCTGTCGCTCTGCGCCGCTTCCGGCAGGGCGAATTCGGCCAGGGAAGAGAGGCGGGGAGCAGGGTTGAGGTCGATCATCGTCGCGCTCTTTAAAGGAAGGCTCGCCCCTGTATCGACCGGACGGGGCGATCCTTGATCCGCGGTTCAGGGCTCCAGCAGGGCGCCCTGGTCGACGGCCTGCTTGAGGGCACGGGCGGCTTCCCGGGCGGCGATTTCGGCCTGTTCGGCGGTCTTGAACCAGCGGTCCTTCGCCACCTGGTGGCAGCGCACGGTGCGCAGCGGCGGCTTGGCGCGCAGCACGATCACGGCCTGGAACTCACCGGCGACGTCCCGGGCCTCGCCATGGATGAAAAACTCGCCGATATCGAATTCGCTCATGTCCCGGTTTCCCCTGGCAGGTGCGGGTGGGTGAAGCCAGCTGGTGGCGGGGGCTTCGAGGGTCCGGGCAGCATGCCGGTTATTGCCGCTTCAGGGACTGAGCCAGGTCATGCCAGCGCCGGACTCACGGGGCGGAACAGTTTTTTTCGGAAATTTGCGGGTGCATGGGTTGGTCTGGATACACAAAGTTGCTCTAGAATTGCCGTCGGCAGTCAGAGATCGATCTTTACCTGCAGCACTCCCGTCCCCGGTAAGGGTGACGAAAGGATCGCCAAACCTTGCCGATCGACAGTGAGTGCGCAGCTTTCTCGGTGCTCCGGAACCACTTTCTTCTGCGCTTGATGCGGGCCAAACGGTTCGGTAGTCCTTGGCGGACGCACCGGTGTTTGCGCCTACGTGTTGGCGGGTGGGGTCTTGCGGATTGTTTTCATGTGAAGTCACGGCGCCGGTTCGGCTGCCTTTTTTTGCTGTCCGCCGTTCAGGCGGGCAGAGTCATTTTTTCAGCTTCGGGGAGCTTTTCCTTGGCAGTAAGTAATCTTGATATGCATGCCTTGTTCGTACTGGGCGATCTGCGGGCAAAGCTGGTCAAACAGTTCCAGTCACGTTTCGTCTACATCACCGAGCAGACGCCCGAAGGCATTTACATCGCCGAAATCGATACCGAGACGGCGATGGTGGTGGACGACAAGCCGCGCCTGGAACTCAAGGTCGGCGATCACTTTCGCGCGGCGGTCCTGCCCAGCCGTGAAGGCGGCAAGTTCGAAATCCGCTTTCGCGAGATCAAGCTGACCGTCTACGGCCTGGGCGAATACGCCTTTGTCAGCACCGCCGACGGCCACGCCATCCTGTTCAAGGAAGGCCACAGCGTGGTGACGGTGTTCGCCGCCCACCAGCAGTTGCAGGAAGGCCTGACCAAGACCCTCAAGGCCGTGACCGCCAAGGCCGCCAAATGGCGCAAGGGTGAGTTGGTGAGCTTCAAGGCCAGCGAGTGAGTCGCGCCGAATTCCACCAGCAGCACCTCGAGCGCGCCCGCGCCGAGGCCCAGCGCCTGTTCGCGCAAAAGGCCGTGCTGCAGGGGGCCTGGCTGGCCTGGGTGGCCTCGCAGCTGTATGTCCTGAAGCCGGCGGAGTACGCCAGCATGGTGCGCCGCGAGTTGCAGCACCTGCAGGAGGGCGACGCAACCTGAGACGCCTGTCTCGAAAGCGCGAACCTCTACTACAGTCAGATGACCTGAATCGTCAGGGGGGCTTGCGGCCCAGGCTCGCAAGATCATCCGGCAACGCCGTGAACGGCATAAGGAGCATGGGCATGAAAGGACTGCGGACACTGCTGGGTGCAACCCTGCTCAGCTTCGGTTTACTGCTGGCGCCAACCGGCACCTCGGCGGCACAGGCGCCGATTCATTTCGCCGACCTGAACTGGGAAAGCGGCAGCCTGATCACCGAGATCCTGCGCACCATCGTCGAGAAGGGGTACGACCTGCCGACCGACACGCTGCCCGGCACCACCATCACCCTGGAAGCCGCGCTGGCCAGCAACGATATCCAGGTCATCGGTGAAGAGTGGGCGGGGCGCAGCCCGGTGTGGGTCAAGGCCGAAGCCGAGGGCAAGGTGCTGGCCCTGGGCAATACGGTGAAGGGCGCCACCGAAGGCTGGTGGGTGCCGGAATACGTGGTCAAGGGCGACCCGGCCAAAGGCATCGAGCCGATGGCGCCGGGCCTGCGCAGCGTGACGGACCTGGCGCGCTACCAGCACGTGTTCAAGGACCCGGAAAGCCCGGGCAAGGGGCGCTTTCTCAACAGCCCCATCGGCTGGACCTCGGAAGTGGTGAACAAGCAGAAGCTCAAGGCCTATGGCCTGAGCGACAGCTACGTGAACTTTCGCAGCGGTTCCGGCGCGGCGCTGGACGCCGAGATTACTTCATCGATCCGCCGGGGCCAGCCGATCCTGTTCTACTACTGGTCGCCGACACCCTTGCTCGGCCGCTTCAAGCTGATCCAGCTGGAAGAGCCGCCGTTCGATGCCGAGGCCTGGAAGACCCTGACCGACGCCGACAACCCCAACCCCCGTCCCACCCGCTCGTTGGCCTCGAAGCTGTCCATCGGCGTGTCCGCGCCGTTCCACAAGCAGTACCCGCAGATCATCGCGTTCTTCAGCAAGGTCGATCTGCCGATCGGTCCGCTGAACGAGGCGCTGGCCGAGATGAGCGAGAAACACACGCCGCCTCGGGAGGCGGCGCGGGCGTTTCTGCGGGAATATCCGCAGGTGTGGCAGGCGTGGTTGCCCAAGGATGTGGCGGACAGGGTCAGGGGGCGTCTGGAGTGAAGACGTTGCGGTGACGTTGAGATCGCTATCGCGGGCAAGCCTCGCTCCTACAGACGCACGCGCAAACGTGTAGGAGCGAGGCTTGCCCGCGATGCTTTTTAGAACCGGCTCTGCACCGCCAGCTCGAAGGTCCGCGGCGTGCCCAGGTAGTAGGCTGGCGACACATGGGCGAACTCGGCGTAGACCTCGTTGGTCAGGTTGCGCACCCGCCCGGTGATTGAGGTGTGGCTGTCGAGCTTGTAGGTCAGGAAGCTGCCGTACAGGGTGTAGGAGGGCACGGTCAGGGTGTTGGCCGTGTCGGCGTACACCGACGCCACATAACGCGCATCGACCCCGGCCTGCCATTGCGGCGCCAGGTCATAGGTCAGCCACAGGTTGCCGACCCGGTCCGGCACGTTGGTCGGGGTGTTGCCCTTGCGTGATACCACCACGCCCGCCGCGTTCTTCTCGGTGAACTCGTCGTACTGCGCATCGACCCAGGCGAAGTTGCCTTCAAGCAGCAGCTTGGGCGTGACCCGCAAGGAGCTCGCCACCTCGATGCCCTTGGAGGTCTGCTGGCCCACCGGGATGCTCAGGGTCGGGTCCAGCGGGTCGGTCACCGCGAAGTCCTTGCGCTCGATGCGGTAGGCCGCCAGGGTCGCCGAGCCGCGGCCGTCCAGGTAGTCGAACTTGCTGCCCACTTCCCATTGCTTGCCCGTGGAGACGTCGAAGTCCTGGGTGCCGTTGGGCTGCTCGGCGGCAGTGCTGTACTGCACATAGACATTGGCGCTGGGCAGGATCTGGTAGGTCAGGCCGAGTCGCCCGGTGACCGGTTCCCAGCGGCGCTCGAGGTGCCGCGGGTTGCTCGCCGTCACCAGGCGGTGGTTGGTCACGTCCAGTTCGATATGGTCGTAGCGCAGGCCGCTGAGCAGGGTCAGGCGGTCGGTCAGGGCCAGGCGGTTCTCGACGAACAGGGCCTGGGTGGTGACCTCGTTGGTCTTGTCGGCGACGAACCCCTGGCGCGTGCCCGGCAGGTCGTAGAAGTGCCCCGGCCGGTAGTCGTTCGGGTCGACGCTGTTGGCCGCCTTGACGTTCAGCGGCGAGTTGGTGGTGCGGTTGACCTTGTACTCGAAGCCGCCGGCCCAGGTGCTGTCCAGGCCGAAGAAACTGGTGTCGTGGCTGAGCTCGAACTGGTTGCCGTTCTGCTCGCCCTGGTGTCGCACCTGGTAGGCCGTGGAGCGGTTCACCGCGCTGTTGTCGGCGTTGTACTGGTAGGTTTCCAGGTTGCGGTAATCGCGCTGGCTGTCCAGGTGATAGAGGGTGTTGCGCAGGCGGGTGCTGTCGTTGATCCGGTAGTCGACGATCGAGCGGACCCAGATTGTGCGCTGCTCGTAGCGGCCGTCCTCGACGTTGTAGTTGTTGAAGCGGTTGTGCTTGTCGATCTTCAGTTCGCCGGCCTTGGGGTTGAGCACCGGGGTGCCCCAGTAGGGGCTGTCCTCATGTTCGTCCTGGTACTCCAGGGCCAGGGTGTGGGACAGGTCTGGCGTCAGGTCGCTGAGCAGGGAGAACGCCAGGCTCCAGGCGTCGCGCTCCTGACGGTCGATGTAGCCGTTGCCGGTGTTGTGGCTGACGTCGAGGCGGGCGTAGTGCTGCACGTTGTCGCCGGCCTCGCTGAGGGCGTGGTTGAGGCCGAAGGCGGTTTGCGTGGTGTCGTAGGTGCCGTAGCTGACTCGGCCCTCGAGCGCCTGTTCCTGGCGGTCGGCCAGCTTGGTCACGTAGTTCAGCGAGCCGCCCACGGAGCCGGCGCCATTGACCAGCGAGGAGGGGCCGCCAAGCAGTTCGACCCGGTCGTAGATCCACGCGTCCACCGGCCGCGCCAGACCGCCGGAAACGTTGACGCCGTTGAACATCTGGGTGATCTGGCTGCTGGTGAAACCCCGGTAGGAGACGAAGCCGCCGAACCCCGGCGGGGCGCTGGCGTTGACCCCGGGCAAGGTGTTGGCGGCGTCCTGGAAGTTCTGCGCGCCGCGGCGCTCGATGTCGTTGCGATTGGCCACGGCCACCGAGGCCGGGGTTTCCCGGACGCTCAGGCCCAGGCGCGAGGCCATGCCGCTGGACTGGTCGAGGGCCAGGCCGGGTTCGGCTGGCTGATCGCCGTCGATGGTGATCGGCGCCAGGTCGACACTGGATTGCGCCCAGGCGTTGACGGACAGGCAGCCGCACAGGCTGGCCAGCAGGGGAATGTGTTTCATCGGTACATCCTGAATTCTTGGCTAGGAAGCAGCCCACGCGCTCATGCCGTGCAGGGCACGGGGTGGGCTGATAGAGAAAGCGAAAGGCTCAGGCGTAAGCGGGCGGCGCGCGCGGGTGGGCCGCGGGCCAGATGAAGCGGGCGGGAATGTCGGCATTGGACAGCGGCGCCAGTGGCGGGCTGTGGTGTTGCGGCAGGATCGCCAGGGTCAGGCTGGAGTTGAACGCCGGGCCCATGCCGCCGGTGGAGCACAGCGGGCAACCGAAGGCCTTGGACAGGGTCGGCAGCGATTCGTCGCCAGGGTTGGAGGAGACCGGCGCCTGGGTGCGCGGGTCCACCGTACAGAACTGGCCGCCGATGCCGTTGAGCTGCTGGCCGACCATCTGCCCGTGGCCGATGCTGCAGGCGAACACGTTGAACAGGACGCAGCAATAGAGCATCCAGGCAACGAGGGAGCGATCGGTTCGGGCGAATTTCATGGGGCGGCACTTTAACATTGCAACTGACGAACGTACTTACAAAAACGCACGATCGGGTCCATTCTTCAGCGACATTTTTGCCATGGACGTTTGCCTATGAATGTTTTGATCGCGCAGGGGATGGCAGGAGCCTTCCTGCTGATCAGCCTGATCCACCTGTACTGGGCCGCCGGCGGCAAGCGTGGCAGCACGGCGGTGATCCCCCAGGTGCCCGGCAGCACGCCAGGCGAGCTGGAGCCGGCGTTCAAGCCTTCGGGGTTCGTCACTTTGCTGGTGGCGGTGGGCCTGTTGTTGATCGCGATGCTGGTGTGCCTGCGGGTGGGGCTCTACCTGCCGACGGTAAGCCACCCCTCGCTGCAATGGGTGATCAGTGCGATAGCCTTGTTGATGTTCGCCCGGGCCATCGGCGATTCGAACCTGGTGGGGTTCTTCAAGGAGACCAGCGGATCGCAGTTCGCCCGCCTGGACACGGTGTTCTATTCACCGCTGTGCGTGGTGCTGGGGGCGGGGTTGCTGGTGGTGGCCTGGAACTGAGTTGCTAGCTAAAAGCTGAAAAGCATCGCGGGCAAGCCTCGCTCCTACAGTAGGAGCGAAGCTTGCTCGCGATGACGCGTGGCCAGACGCTGAAGAACTCAGCTGCCGTTTTCGCTGCGCCGGCTGCTGACTTCCGCCGGCACATCGTGGCCGGCCATGCGCTTGCGGAACAGCGCCGCCCGCGCCAGCAGCAGGGTGGTCACCGGCACGGTGATCGACAGCAGGATCGGTATCAGCCAGGCGTGCACCACCGGTGCCGAGTTCATTCCCGAGAAATACAGGATCGAGGCCAGGGCCACGCACCAGGCGCCCAGGGTCGAGGCCAGGGCCGGCGCGTGCATGCGCTGGAAGTAATCCTTCAGGCGCACGACGCCCAGGGCGCCGGTCAGGGCGAACAGGCTGCCGAGCACCAGCAGGATCGCCACCGGAATCTGCAGCCACAACGACAGTTCACCGACGCTATTCATTCGATCACCTCGCCACGCAGGAGGAATTTGGCCAGGGCGAAGGAGCCGACGAAACCGAACAGGGCGATCAGCAGCGCCGCCTCGAAGTAGGTATCGCTGGCATAGCGGATGCCCAGCACCAGCATCATCAGCATCGCCAGGATGTACAGGTAGTCCAGGGCCAGGACCCGGTCCTGGGCCGAGGGGCCCTTGAACAGCCGGACCAGGGTCAGGACCATGGCCACGGAAAACAGGAACAGGCTGAACAGGATCGCTTGCTCGAGCAGGGCACTCATTCGAAGATCTCCATCAACGGACGCTCGTAGGTCGTCTTGAAGTGCTGGATGAACGCGGCTTCATCGTCCAGATCGAACACATGCAGCAGCAGGATGCTGCGGTCCAGGGACAGCTCGGACCACACCGTGCCCGGCACCACCGTGGTGATGGTCGAGAGCGCGGCCAGGCCATTGGCGTCGCGCAGTTCCAGGGGGATCTTGACGAAGCGTGAGCGCGGCGGGCGCCGCCCGGCGTTGAGGATGCCCCAGGCCACGGCCAGGTTCGACAGCACCACATCGCGGCCGACCACCAGCAACAGGCGCAGGAGGGTCGCGGGGCGGCGGATGCGGATCGGCAGCGGGCGCAGCGGCCGCATCATCAAGGGCGCGCAGAACCCCAGGAGGGCGCCGAGCAACAGGTTGCCGGAGCTCATGGACTGGTTCAGCACCAGCCACAGCAGCCACAGCGCAAGGGACAGCCAGGGGGCGGGAAACAGGCGCTTCATGGCTGCACCTCCGGCAAGGCCGCCTGGGCTTCGGGGTTCGGTATCGCCCGGGTGCCGAGCACGGCCATCACATATTGCTGCGGTTGGTTGAGGTCGTCGGCGGCAGCCTGGGTAAAGCGCAGCAGCGGCTCGGCCTTGACGGTCAGCAGCAGGCACAGGCCGAGCAGGGCGATGATCGGTACGCACTCGTAGCGCCGCAGCAGCGGCGACGGTCGTTCTTCCGGGGTCCAGAAGCGCTGGATGCCCAGGCGTGAAAAGGCGATCAGCGACGCCAGGCCGGAGAGGATCAGCAACACCAGCAGGCCCCAGGCGGCGGACAGCGGCGCGTCGCCTGCCTGGCCCAGCCCCGTGGGGTTGAGCAGGGCGCCGATCAGGCTCAGCTTGCCGATAAAGCCCGACAGCGGCGGCATGCCGACGATCAGCAGGGCGCAAGCGATAAAGCTCAGGCCGAGGAAGGCCATGGTCCAGGGGATCACCTGGCCGACCACGACGTTTTGCTCGTCATCGAGGTTGGTGCCCGGTGGTGGTTGCAGCGCCTCCTGGGGCCGGGGCAGGGTGTCGCCCTCGTCGTCCAGGGGCGCTTCGATGGCCGAGCGCGAGCGTTCGATCAGTTCCGCCAGCAGGAACAGCGCGCTCATCGCCAGGGTCGAGCTGACCAGGTAGAACAGGGCGCCGGCCACCAGGCTGGGCTGGGCGAAGCCGGTGGCGGCCAGCAGGATCCCGGCCGAGACCAGGATGCTCAGGCTGGCCATGCGCTCCAGGCGCTGGGCCGCGAGGATCGCCAGGGCGGCGCAGACGATGGTCGCCATGCCGCCGTAGATCAGCCAGTCGCCGCCGAAGTAGGCCGAGGCCCCGGCTTGCCCGGAGAACAGCAGGGTCCACAGGCGCAGTAGGGTGTAGACGCCGACCTTGGTCATGATCGCGAACATCGCCGCCACCGGGGCGCTGGCCGAAGAGTAGGCCGGCACCAGCCAGAAATTCAGCGGCCACATGCCGGCCTTGGCCAGAAACGCGGTGGCGAGGATCGCCGCGCCGGCGTGCAGCAGGCCGCGGTCGGCTTCCGGCACCAGCGGGATCTTCTGCGCCAGGTCGGCCATGTTCAGAGTGCCGGTGACGCCGTAGATCAGCGCCGCACCGATCAGGAACAGCGACGAGGCCAGCAGGTTGATCGCCACGTAGTGCAGGCCGGCGGACACCCGTGCCCGTCCCGAGCCGTGGAGCATCAGGCCGTAGGAGGCGGCCAGCAGCACTTCGAAGAACACGAACAGGTTGAACAGGTCGGCGGTCAGGAAGGCGCCGTACAGGCCCATCAGCTGGATCTGGAACAACGCGTGGAAGCTGGCCCCGGCGCGCTCCCAGCGGGCCATGGCGAACAGCAGGGCGCTGACGCCGATGATCCCGGTCAGCACCAGCATCAGCGCCGACAGGCGATCGACCACCAGTACGATGCCGAACGGCACCTGCCAGTTGCCCGGCAGGTACACGCCGACGGAGCCGGGCACGCCCGTCTGCTGGGTCCAGTACAGCAACAGTACGGAGATGCCCAGGCCGAGGAGGCTGGAGCACAGGTTGATCCGGGCCTTGAGCGGGCGATGTTTCTCGCCGAGCATCAGCATCACCGCGGCGGTCAGCAGCGGCAGCAGGATGGGCGCGACGATCAGGTGCGGCATCAGGCTCATTCCCTAGGCTCCCGGCCATCCACGTGGTCGGTGCCGGTCAGGCCCCTGGAGGCCAGCAGCACCACCAGGAACAGCGCGGTCATGGCGAAGCTGATGACGATCGCCGTGAGCACCAGCGCCTGGGGCAGCGGGTCGGTGTAGTGCAGCAGGTCCTGGGGCACGCCGTCCTTGATGATCGGTTCCTTGCCGATGAACAGGCTGCCCATGCTGAAGATGAACAGGTTGACCCCGTAGGACAGCAGGCACAGGCCCATCACCACCTGGAAGGTCCGCGGGCGCAGCACCAGCCAGACGCCGGACGCCGCCAGCACCCCAATGGCAATTGCAATGACTTCTTCCATCAGGCGGCTCCTGGCTTGGCTTGGGGTTTGACTTGGGCACGCACCGACTGGTGCGCCAGCGCGGTGAGGATCAGCAGGGTCGAGCCGACCACCACGGCGTACACGCCGATATCGAAGAACAGCGCGCTGGCGATATGGATATCCCCCAGCAGCGGCAGCTCCAGGTGCAGGGTATGGGTGGTCAGGAACGGGTAACCGAAGCCCAGGGCACCGAGCCCGGTCAGGGTGGCGAACAGTAGGCCGGTGCCCATCCAGCGCGGCGGCCGCAGGCTCATCTGCGCCTCGACCCACTGGGTGCCCGCGACCATGTACTGCAGGATGAACGCCACCGACATCACCAGGCCGGCGACGAAACCGCCGCCCGGCTGGTTGTGGCCGCGCATGAACAGGTAGAAGGACACCACCAGGGCGATCGGCAGCAGCAGGCGCACCAGCGCTGCCGGCACCATCATGAAGCCCAGGGCGGTGTCGCTGGCCTGGCGCGGGTTGACCAGGTCGGTGACCACGTCCGGCGCCAGCAGGCGCTGCTGGGCCGGCAACTGCATGCTTTCCTTCGGTGGGCGGAAGCGTCGCAGCAGGGCGAACACGGTCAGGGCCACGGCCACCAGCACGGTGATCTCGCCCAGGGTGTCGAAGCCGCGGAAGTCCACCAGCATCACGTTCACCACATTGCTGCCGCCGCCTTCCGGCAGGGCGCGGCTGAGGTAGAACGAGGAAATGTCGTTGGGGGTCTGGCGGGTCAGCATGGCGTAGGACAGCACGGCCATGCCCAGGCCGACGGCGAGCGACAGCAGCAGGTCGCGCAGGCGCCGGGCGCGGGCCTTGGGCACACTGCTGGGCAGCGGCGAGACCTCCTCGATCCGCCGCGGCAGCCAGCGCAGGCCGAGCAGGATCAGCACCGTGGTCACCACTTCCACCACCAGCTGGGTCAGGGCCAGGTCCGGGGCGGAGAACCAGACGAAGGTGACGCAGGTCATCAGGCCGCAGACGCTGACCATGGTCAGGGCTGCCAGGCGGTGGTACTTGGCTTGCCAGGCGGCGCCCAGGGCGCAGGCGATGGCCAGCAGCCAGAGGGTGACGAAGACGATGGAGCCCGGGATCTTTGGCCGGTCGCCCCAGCTCAGGCTGCTGTGGAGCATCGGGATCAGGCCGGCCAGCACCGCCACCAGCACCAGCAGGAACAACTGGGTCTGCAGGCGCTGGGTACTGATCCGCCGCTCCAGGCGCCGGGCCAGGCGCATCATGCCCACCAGGCCGCGCTCGAACAGGCGCTTGCCGTTGAAGCGGCCGATGAGTGGCGGATGGGCGAAATGGCCGCGCACCAGCGGGTTGCGTAACAGCAGGTAGAGCACAATGCCGCAGGACATGGCGATCAGGCTCATGATCACCGGTGCATTCAGGCCGTGCCAGATCGCCAGGCTGTACTCCGGCAGGGTGCCGCCGACCACCGGCTGGGCAGCGGCGGCCAGCAGCGGGCCGACCATCTGCGCCGGGAAGATCCCCACCAGCAGGCAGGTGAACACCAGCAGTTCCACCGGCGCGCGCATCCAGCGTGGCGGCTCGTGGGGCGTGTGCGGCAGGTCGGTGGCCGGTTCGCCGAAGAACACATCCACGGTGAAGCGCAGGGCGTAGGCGACGCTGAAGGTCCCGGCGATAGTGGCGATCACCGGCAGGGCGGCCTCGACCCAGGCCGTGGAATTGATGAACACCGTTTCGGCGAAGAACATCTCTTTGGACAGGAAACCGTTGAGCAGCGGCACGCCGGCCATGGAGGCGCTGGCGACCATGGCCAGGGTGGCGGTGAACGGCATCAGCTTGACCAGGCCGTTGAGCTTGCGGATATCGCGGGTGCCGCTTTCGTGGTCGATGATGCCGGCGGCCATGAACAGCGAGGCCTTGAAGGTGGCGTGGTTGAGGATGTGGAACACCGCGGCCACCGCCGCCAGCGGGCTGTTCAGGCCCAGCAGCAGGGTGATCAGGCCCAGGTGGCTGATGGTCGAGTAGGCCAGCAGGCCCTTGAGGTCGTTCTGGAACATCGCGCAGTAGGCTCCCAGTACCAGGG
The DNA here is from genome assembly GCF_050280705.1 of Pseudomonas sp. NPDC089530. Taxonomy (NCBI): domain Bacteria; kingdom Pseudomonadati; phylum Pseudomonadota; class Gammaproteobacteria; order Pseudomonadales; family Pseudomonadaceae; genus Pseudomonas; species Pseudomonas sp. NPDC089530. The sequence continues at coordinate 57,244 of NZ_JBNNVU010000024.1, forward strand.
TCGCGGCGCCGGCGCCGCCGACGATCCAGAACCATTCCTCGCTGCCGGACAGCGAGGGCCAGAGGCGCGCGAGCAGGAACACCCCGGCCTTGACCATGGTCGCCGAGTGCAGGTAGGCCGAGACCGGGGTGGGCGCGGCCATGGCGTGGGGCAGCCAGAAGTGGAAGGGGAACTGAGCGCTTTTGCTGAGGGCGCCGATCAGGATCAGGGGCAGGAGGATGGGGTAGAGGGCGTGGGCGCGGATGCGATCTCCGGCAGCCAGGACCTGGTCCAGGTCGTAGCTGCCGACCACATGGCCGAGCAGCATGACCCCCGCCAGCAGGCACAAGCCCCCCGCGCCGGTGACCATCAGCGCCATGTAGGCCCCGCGCCGGGCATCGGCGCGGTGGTGCCAGTAGCCGATCAGCAGGAACGAGAACAGGCTGGTCAGCTCCCAGAAGAACACGATCTGGATCAGGTTGCCGGAAATCACCAGGCCGAGCATGGCGCCCATGAACGCCAGGAAAAACGCGAAGAAGCGCGGCACCGGGTCTTCCGGCGACATGTAGTAACGCGCGTACAGCGACACCAGGGTGCCGATGCCCAGCACCAGCATGGAGAACAGCCAGGCGAAGCCGTCCATGCGCAGGACGAAGTTCAGCCCCAGGCTGGGCAGCCAGTTGAATTCTTCACGGATCACCCCGCCATGGGCGATCTGCGGGTACAGCAACGCCACCGCCACGGTGCCGGCCAGGGCGACCAGGCCCGCCAGCAGGGACTCGGTGTTGCGTGCGTTATGCGGCAGCAATGCCGCCAGACAGCTGCCGATAAAAGGCAGAAGCAGTAGAACTATCAGGGACATAGGCTTCTAATCTGCGGGAATTTGTAATGCATCATACGTGCCGACTCGTTGATCACCAACCTTGAAGCTGTGGCAGGATCCTACAAAACCCCTTCGGCCAGGGTTCGAGGCCGGGGATGGAAAACGGGCTCGCCCCAAGTCATGGCAGTTTGCCCGGCACAGATGACAATCCCCCATGACAACCTCCGGCATGACAACAGAGAGCAGCGCGATGTTATTGTCGCGCCCGATCTGCAGCGAACCCGCTCGAAAGGATGCACACAGGTAGCTTATGACCCTCGGAACCTATGCCCGCAAAACCCTGATCGGCCTGTTGCTGATGACCCTCGGCGGCGGGATTGCCGGGGCGTGGCTGACCCTGGCCGGCCCCACCGCCCGCATGCCAGGGTTCAAGACCCTGGAGCCCTTGGCGATCGAGGGGCAGGAGGCGGGACTGCCCGCCGGGACCGAGCTGTTTTACGACAGGAGTTTTGCCGAGGGGCATAGCCGCTACCTGGCCTACTTCTATCACAAGGGGGTTATCGCCCAGGAAGCCCTGCCGACGGCCTTCTGGCCGGGGCAGGCGCGGATCAGCCCTTTATGGTTGGCCAATGTCGAACCCGGGCAGGTCAGGGCCATGACCCGGGAAGACATTGTCGCCGCCGTGCGGGCCGGCCAGCTCTCGCGGCAGGAACTGGCGGCCATTGTCGAAGCCTTGCCACGCTAGGGACGCGTTACCCCGGTGGGCGCCGTCGAGCGCTGGCTCATTTCCCCGAATCGACGGCCTCCGGCTCGACCTCCGATTCGGCCACGGCGCCATCTTTACCCTTGGTCTTCAACTCGCTGACGATCACCGCCGTGACGATCAGCGCGCCGCCCAGCAGCGCCAGGGCCGGCAGGCGTTCGCCGGCGATGCGGCCGACCAGCCCGGCCCACACCGGTTCGCCGGCGTAGATCAGGGTGGCGCGGGTTGGCGAGACGCTTTTCTGCGCCCAGTTCATCGCCACCTGGATCGCCGCGCTGGGCGCGCCCAGGCCCAGGGCGCTGGCCAGCAGCAGCCAGGAAAAGTCCGGGATGCGCTCCTGGGTCGGCACCACCATCAGGAACGACAGCACGGAGGTCGCGGCCAGTTGCACCACGGTGACCCGGCGCACGTCGACCTGGCCGGCATAGGTGCTGATCAGGATGATTTCCGCGGCGATGGCCACGGTGCTGATCAGGGTGGCGATTTCCCCGGGGCTGAAGTTCAGGGACGCGCCGCTGGGCCCGGAAAGCAGCATCAGGCCGGTGAAGGCGAGCATGATGCCAATGCTGGGCATCAGCCCCGGGCGCTTGCCCATGAACAGCCATTGCAGCAGCGGCACGAAGGGCACGTACAGCGCGGTGATAAACGCCGACTGGCTGCTGGGAATGGTTTGCAGGCCCACGGTCTGCAGGCCGTAGCCGAGCATGATGGCGGTGCCGATGAAGACCCCAGCCTTGAGTTCGAACAGGGTCAGCCCGCGCAGGCTGCGCAGGGAGAACAGGCCGACGATGCAGGCTGCCGCAGCGAAGCGCAGGCCGACGAAGAACATCGGGCCGCTGACGGTCATGGCGTGCTGTACGGTGAGAAAGGTGCCGCCCCAGACCATGGTGATCAGCACCAGCACGCACTCGGCTTTGCTCAGTTTGAGGAAGAAGGACGATGGTTTGCAGGCGTTCACAGACTTCATACCCTTGCGCGCTACCTGGGGCGGCCGCACAATGCGCCGCGAAGTTGGGCAGTATACTGCGCAAACCTCTACAGTGAGCAATATAGTGCACAAAGATTCCGGGCAGCGCGCTTCCGTGCTGCAACATGTCAGTCAGAACGTCCGTCGCCTGCGTCACGCCGCCGAGCTGAGCCAGAGCGCCCTAGCGGAAAAGTCCGGGGTCAGCCGGCGCATGCTGGTGGCCATCGAGGCCGGTGAGAAGAACGTCAGCCTCAGCACCCTGGACCGGGTGGCCGAGGCCCTGGACGTGGCCTTCAGCGACTTGATCCAGGCCCCCGACGCCCGGGACCCGAGCCGGATCAACGAGCTGGCCTGGGCCGGGTTGATACCCGGTAGCAAGGCGGTGTTGCTGAGCAAGGCCAACGCCACCCGCGAAGTGGAGTTGTGGGAATGGCGCCTGGAGCCGGGCGAGCAATACCTGTCGGAGCCGGACGCCGAGGGCTGGAGCGAGCAGCTGTATGTCTTCGAGGGGTGCCTGACCCTGGTCCTGGGGGATCAGGAGCGGCGTCTGGACACCGGCGAGTTCTTCATGTTCGCCAGCAACCTGCCTCACGCTTACCGCAACGATGGGACGGTGGCCCTGCGGTTTGTGCGCAATGTGGTGATCTGAGCGCTGTTGCCTGGGCAACAGCGTTCGAACACTTTGCTTGTTTTCAGTTGAAGTTTTTAATCAGTAATTATTTTTAACTTTCTGATTTATAACGATTTTTATATTAAGGCATGACTCCTGCTGCCTCAACACGATCCCTGTAGCCGCTGCCGAGCGCAGCGAGGCTGCGATCGGCTGCGCAGCAGACGCCAGGGCAGGCGACCGGGCCTATCAGGCTGAACCCTGGCCCGCGGTTACAAGGAACGAGCCACTATCCACCCCCGCCTAGCGGACCACCGCACGCTTTTGCCCAAGGAACGGAATTCCATGAGCGTGCATCTCTTCAAGCGTTCGCCACTGGCGGACACCTCGGTATCGAACCCCGCCGTGCCGCTGCCTGGCGCCCTGGATCTGTTGCAGCACTGGGCCCGGGTCTGCCCCTTGTCCAGCGCGTTGCGCCACAAGCGCCGCGGCCATTGGTACGACTGGCGCTGGATCGATGCCTTGCGCGATGTCCAGCGTCTGGCCGACGGCTTGCGCCAGCAGGGGGTCGGCGCGCGCTCGCGGCTGGTGCTGAGCGGTCCGTTCCAACCCGACCTGCTGCTCCTGGCCCTGGCCGCGCAAAGCGTGGGCGCCGCCGTCCTGAGCCTCGGCGAAGGGCTCGGCCAGGTCGCGTTGTGCCAGGCCCTGTGGCGCCTGCGGCCGAGCCATGCCTTTGTGCCTGACGGGCCACCGTTGCAGCGCTGGCTCGCCGCCAGCGCCAGCGGCCCGGCGCCGCGGCTGCTGACTTTCGCCGCGTTGCTCGGTGCCCGCGAACCACCCCGGCGCTGGACACTGCGCTGGCGCCCGGCCGCGGGTTCGCAGCTGTGGAGCGAGGAGGGCAGCGAATGGCCGGATGGCCTGAAGGTGGTGCTGCAACAGTGGCTGCACAGCGGCCACAGCCTGGCCTTCCCGGAACGTCGCGATTCGGCCGACCGCGACCGCCGCGAAGTGGCCCCCAGCGGCCTGTTGCTGTCGGCCCCGGGCCTGCAACGCCTGGCCGAGGCAGTCGACACGCGCCTGGGGCCGGCGGGCCACTGGCGGCGCCGGTTGTGGCAATGGGCCAACGCCCGGCCACGGGGCCCCTTGCAGCGGCTGATCGGGCACCGGATGCGCCGGGCTTTGGGCTTGCAGCGTCTGCATGACCTCTGGCAAGCCCCCGGCGGCGCCGAGCGACCTTGGGCGTCGCCGTGGCTGGCCGGGCTCAAGCGCAATATCCCCTGAACCGCTTTGGGAACAGAACTTCCGCCGCCGCGCCCAACCCATTAATGTGCTGCCCAGGCACGGGGTGAAAACCGCTGTGCATGACTGCCATCCAGCCGTGAGAACCCCATGAGCGAGACCCCCGACGGACCGCTGACCCGCACTCCCCATGACGCCGACGTGCTGATCGTCGGCGGCGGCCTGAGCGGTGCCTTGCTCGCCGCGCAGCTGCTACGCCTGCCGGGCCGGCGCCGGGTGCTGGTGATCGAACCGCGCAGCGAGCTGGGGCGTGGCGAGGCCTACAGCGCCGTCGAGCTGGGCCATACCCTGAACGGCAACGCCGCGCGCATGAGCGTCGACCCGGACAACGCCGACGACCTGACCCAATGGCTGACCACCCATATCGCCGCCGGTGGCTGGCCTGAGTCGAGCCAGCAGCCGGTGTCCATCAGCGAGCTGTTTCCACCCCGGGGCCTGTTCGGCCTGTATGTGCAGCAGCGACTGGCCGAAGCGCGGGCCATCGGCACGGCGCAGGGCTCGACGGCGGAGCATGTGCGGGCCGAAGGGGTGGACCTGCAGATCACTGCCGATGGCGCCGTGCTGACCCTCGACGATGGCCGACAACTGCGTGGCGCCTGTGCCGTGCTGGCCACCGGCATGTTCCCGGCGGCGCGCACCCCGCAGACCGAATCCAGCGGCCTCAACGCCGCGGCCCTCGACCCCTGGGATGTACCGGCCATGGAGCGGCTCGATCCGCAGTCGAGGGTGCTGATCATCGGCTCCGGGCTGACCATGGTCGACGCCGTGGTGTCCCTGGAGCAGGCCGGGCATCGCGGGCCGATCGAGGTGTTTTCCCGCCACGGCCTGCTGCCCCATGTGCGCCGCCAGCCGCCGGAGTGGGTGGATTTCCTCGCGGCGGATCACAGCATCCGCAGCCCGCGCCAGCTGCTGCACGAGCTGCGTCGGCAGTGCCGCGAGGCCCTGGCGGCCGGTGTCGACTGGCAGGCGCCGCTGGACACGGTACGCGCCCATATCGGCCGTCTGTGGCGCCAGGCCACGGATGTGCAGCGCCGGCAGTTCGTGCGCCATGTGCGGCCGTGGTGGGAAAGCCATCACCACCGCTCGCCGCCCCTGAGCGCCGAGCTGGTGGCGCGTTTGCACGGGGCAGGGCGCCTGCGGATCCAGGCGGCTTCGTTCAAGGGCCTGGAGCCCGCGGCGGACGGGCGCCTGGCGATCCGTATCCGCCGCCGTGGCGAAGCTGAAACCACCCGGGTGGTGGGCGATGCGCTGATCAACTCCAGCGGCATCGAATACGACTGGCGCCGGGTCGCCCGGCCGTTGCCCCGACAATTGCTGGCCCGTGGCTTGATCAAGCCGGGGCCCTTGGCCCTGGGGATCTGCGCCGACGCCGGTGGCGCGGTAGTGGATGCCGAGGGGCGGGTCGCCAGCCGGCTGTTCGCCCTGGGCCCGCCGTTGCGCGGCATGTGGTGGGAAAGCACCGCGGTGACCGATGTGGCCAGCCAGGCCAAGGCCCTGGCGGCGCGGTTGGTGGCGTTGGGATAAACGTCGCCGCTTCGCGGCTATCGCGGGCAAGTCGGATCGCCGCCCGCTCGCTCCTACAACGAAAACTCAGTCTTCTGTAGGAGCGCGGCTTGCCCGCGATAACGTCCTCCCTGACGCCATCACATCGCGTCGACCCTCACCCAACGCTGCTCCCGCGCCGCCGTCCGGATCGCCGCCGCCAGCCGTTCCACCTGCCAGGCTTCGGCGAAATCCGTGCCGCCGTGCCCCTGGCCGCTGAGCGCCATGATCAGTTCCTGCACCTCCAGGGTCTTCAACTCGTTGTAACCCAGCTGATGCCCCGGGGCCGGGCTGAAGGCGGCATAACCGGGCAGGGCGGGCCCGGCCAGCAGGCGCTGGAAGCCCTGGTCGCCGGTCCGGTACAGGCGCAGTTCGTTGAGGCGCTCCTGGTCGAAGGCCAGGGTGCCGCGGGTGCCGCCGATCTCGAAGCTCAGGTGGTTCTTGTAGCCATGCTTGAGCCAGCTGCTGCTGAAGGTGCCCCGGGCGCCGCTGGCGAAACGCAGCAGGGCATGGGCCTGGTCGTCCACGGCGATCGGGCGCTGCTCCCGGCTACCGGCGCTGGCCGGGCGGGAGCCGTGCACGGTCTGGGTGTCGGCGCAGACCGCTTCGACCTCGCCCAGCAGATAACGGGCCATGGCCAGCAGGTGGCTGCCCAGGTCGGCCAGGGCGCCGCCGGCGTGTTGCGGCTCGCAGCGCCAGGAGAAGGGCGAGGTCGGATCGGCCATGAAGTCTTCGCTGAACTCGCCCTGGAAGCTGACGATCTCCCCCAGTTCGCCGCTGTCGATCAGCGCCTTGGCCTGCAGGATCATCGGGTTGTGCTGGTAGTTGTAGCCGACCCGGGTCACCACCCCGGCGGCTTGGGCCGCCTGGTGCATCTGTTCGGCCTGCTCGACGCTGACCGCCAGGGGCTTTTCGCAGTACACCGCCTTGCCGGCCTGCAAGGCGGCCATGGCCATGGGGAAGTGCAGGTGGTTGGGGGTGGTGATCGCCACCAGATCGACCTTCGGGTCGTCGATCAGCCGTTGCCAGTCGTCGTGGGCCCGGGCGAACCCCCAGGCCGTGGCGCACTGTTCGGCGCGCTGGCGGTCGGCATCGGCCAGCGCCGCCAGGTGCAGGCGCACCGGCAGCTCGAACACCGCGCTGACATTGCGGAACGCCAGCGCATGGGCACGCCCCATGAAGCCGGTGCCGATCAAGCCTATTCCAAGTTCACCCATAGCCGGACCTTTCAGAATTGTTGTTGTAAGGAGGGCTCTTTATGGAATAAATATTCCCTAATTTCAATCTGTGGAATAATTTTTCTTTCGTGCGCCTCCCGATGGATGAGCCAAGAGCAAAAAAATGGGTGCAATGACCGTTCATTGCACCCATCCGTCCAGCAAGCGCCGCCGGGGTCAGAAGCGGAAGCTGAACCCGAGGTTGACCGCGCTGCCGCCACCCTGGCTGGACACCAGCCCGGTGTAGTTCAGCGACACCAGGGTGTCGCGGGTCATGGCCATTTCCGCGCCGGCCTTGATTACGGCGCCGTCACGGGACACCGGGACGCTGTTCACGGCAAAGGCCGCCTCGCTGCCGGCGAACCGCAACGAGCTCTCGCGATCCAGGTCGCCGTACTGGTGCTCCCAGCCCAGCTCGCCACGCAGGGTCAGCGAACGGGTGGCGCTGACCGGCAGTTGCGTATGGCCGCGCAGGCCGAGGGTCGAGAGGGTCGCGTCCTGGCTTTGCTTGCTGGCGTGCAAGTCCGCCGCACTCCCGTGTTCCTTGAACGAGTCGCTCTGGAAGTTGATGTAGGCGAGGTTGGCGAACGGCTCGAAGGCCGACCAGCCGGAGTAGCCGATCTCGCCGAACACCTGGTCGGTGCGCGCGTTGTAGCTGGCTTTCTCGTGGGCCGACTGGTTGCCGTACACCAGGTCGCGGGACGTGTCGAAGCGGTGCCAGGTCGTCGCGCCTCCCAGGCGCAAGGCGATGCTGTCGAAGCGTTTGCCGCCATAGAGCGACAGGTGATAGTTGTCGCTGTCCGCCGAGGTTCCCGACGCGCCGTTCAGATCGGTCTTGGTATAGCCGGTGGCTGCGCCGACACGCCAGCCGTCGCCGACATCGGCGTCCAGGCCCAGCAGCACGCCGCTGGTGGAGGTGCTGTAGCGGCTGGCGTTGTGATCGGCGTCGACCTGCTGGTGGCCGCCGAGCAATTGCACCCAGCCACCGTTGCCGCCGGCCTGGATCTCCCTGGCGGTGTCCAGGGCCTGGGCCTGTTGCAGCCGACCGTTGACCGCGTCCCGCAGGTAACGGCTGTCGGCGATCTGCGCGGCCGCGAGGTCGGCGTGCACCTGACCGTCGAGCTGCTCGAAGGCTTGGCGGGCTTGTTCCGCCGAGTCGGAGGCCAGGATGCTCTCATACACCGGATTGCCGGCGGCCAGGGTATCGGCCGCAGTGGCCACGGCCCGCTGGTTGCGGGTCAGGGCGACGCTGGCGAAGCGCGTCTGGTTGCGCTCGATGCCCAGGCTCAGCTGGTTCGGCTGGTAGCTCAGGCCGAGGTCGAGGAACAGGAAGCCGGGCGCGACCGAGGCGAACCGCCCGTTGATCCCCTGGCTGGCGCTGAGGATGTTGAACTGCTGGCCCAGGAAGCTGGTGGCCTGGGCCGCGGACAACAGAGTGGGGCTGTTCTCCAGGGACAGGGTGACCTGCCCGCCGTTGAGGGTGGCGACCCCGGTGCTCTGGATCATGTCGGTCCGTCCGTCGGGCGCCACTTCGACCGCGTAGATCGAGCCCGGATTGAAGGTGACGTCGCCGGTGTGCAAGGTGCCGACCGAATGCCCGGGCGCCACGGTGCCGCCGGCGTTCACCACCAGGGTGCCTATGCTGCCGTTGCCGGCCAGGGTGCCGCCGGTGCGGGTGAGCACCCGATTGTTGGGGGCGACAGTGCCCACTGCGCTGCCATCGACGGTTACGGTCGAAGTCAGCGAGCCGTCCACCGAGAGCTTGCCGCCACGCAGCCAGGTGCTGCCCGAGTAGGTGCTCTGGCCGTCGAGCACCAGTTCGCCGTCCCCCGACTTGGTCAGGCTGCCGACATAGGTCTGGCCGGTGAGCGGGTCCAGGCCGCGGGTCAGTGCCGCCTGCTCGCGGGCCATGCCGATTTCATACTGGAAGCGATCATCCGCCGAGGCGTCGGCCGGCAGGCCGTTGACCCAGCCTTTCTGCTGCTTGATCGCGGTCCAGGCGGCCTGCTCGCTGGCGTCTTCGGCGCGGCGGGCGCGGATGGCCTGGTCGGAGATGTCGTTGGCCCAGATATCCCGGGTGCCGCCGGGCAATGCCACGCTCAGCGCGCCGACGAACTGCCCCGGGCCCTGCATGGCTTTCTTCAGGTTGGGCAGGCCCCAGCCGTTGACCACGCCCGGAACCTGGGGGGTGCCCGGGGCGGCGTCATGCACCGGTTGCAGGTTGTCGTAGGTGCGCCCGCCGGTACGCTCGCCGACCGGGGTGTTCGGGCTGTCCGGCGCCTGCAGGGTGGCGGTGGTCAGCAAGACGTCGCGGGCCTGGCTCGCCGTCAGGTAGGGGAAGCGCTGGATCACCAGGGCCAGGGCCCCGGAAACGCTTGGCGCGGCGGCCGAGGTGCCGTTGGCGTTGGGGATGATCTCGCCTTCCGGGCCGGCGGACGGAGTCCCGGAAACGCCCATCACGCACCACCATTTCGAGGTGCCGCAACGGTTGTAGACCTGGGCGCCGGTTTCGTCGTAGCCGGTGACGGACAGCCACCTGGACTCCAGGTCCGGCTTGAAGTAGGGCAGGTTGGCGTTGGTGTCCGGGTTGGCGCCGTGGCTGTCGTTGCCGGCGGAAATGATCTGGATGAACGAGTACTGCCGGCCGGCGTCGGCCATGGCGTCCATCCAGGTCTTCTGGCCGGCGTGGGCCTTGTCCCAGAAGGGGCGGTAGGCGGCGGTCATGTCCCGGAGGATGTCCGCCGGGCTATCGCCGACAGTGCCGAAGTGATTCTCCACGTCGTTACGCGAGTTCTGTCCCCAGCTCTGGTTGACGATCGACACCTGCTTCTGCGCCAGCGCGCCATAGCTGGCCATGAAGGCGTTGTAGTCGAGGTCGTTGGAGCCCTGGTAACGGTCGTTGTCGCTGCCGCCGGTGTTGGCGATGAAGAGGTTGGCGTCAAAGGCGATACCGTGCATGCCGGTGCCGTTGCGACTGGCCCCCAGCACACCGGACATTTCCGTACCGTGGCCGTCGTTGAAGCTTGGGTCGTATTCGCCGGAAATGCTGAAATGTTCGCCTTTCTGGAACTCGCCGGCCGGTACTTCGAGCCGGTAGCGCGGATGGGTGGCGTAGTACTCGCCGCTGGAGGTGACCGCCTGTACGCGCCGCTCGCCCTGGGCATTCTGGCCCTGGAATTCCGAGTGGGCGCTGAGAATGCCCGAGTCCAGCACCCCGACGTTCACCCCCTTGCCGGTAATGCCCAGGGCATAGGCGTAATACGCGTTGGTGCGGTCCAGGCCGGAATTGACCTGGGCCTCCGGGGTTTTCCAGGTTTGGGCGTTGTCGCTCCAGTTACGGGTCGCGGTGGACCATGAGCGACCGGCGTTCAGTTGTGGGTTCAAGTCCGTCGCCACGCCCGGTTCTATATAGGCATAGGGCTGGGTACTGGGCAGGTTGGCAATAATGGCTTTGGCGAACTCGAAGATGCTTTCGGTGTAGCGGCCCGAGTTGCTGAACAGGCGGCTTTTATAACGATCCAGATTGTTGGTGTAATCCAGCGGCTTGCTGGTATCGCCGAGCATGGCGCTGATCGACAGGTTCTCGGCCTGAAGTTCGTAATTCTGCTTAAGCAATGAATCGAACTTTGCAGACTGTGCGCCAAACTCTTTGGCCGCCAGGTCCAGGGTATTGCCGACGCCGAAACGCAAGTTGGTATAGACCGCCGTACCGGGGGCAAACGAGGCCGCGGCTGTTCTGAAGGCGGTCTCCAGTACTTGTGGGGTGTAGGCTGTATTCGGCGCCGGAGTGTCGGCCAACGCTACCTGGCCCTGGCCCAGCCACAGGCCGATCGCCAGGGCGATCGGGCCCGGGGCGCTTGATTTGAAGCGGTTGTTGCGCTTGCCTGGATCAATACCTGCTACGTCCATTTCCTTTCCCTTTGAAGATGTCCTTGGTTGAAACTGATGTTTCGTTTTTTGTAATAGGCAGGGTTTTACAGCGGGCAGAAACAGTGGCGCTGTTTCCGGCCGAAGGGGCGTTCTTATTGTTTGTGCGGGGCAGTTGTCCTTACTGGCCGCTGGATACTCACTAGGTGGTACATATAAAGAAATCGATAAACAGCGAATCGTTCTTTATGGGGTGGCGTTGTTGTTTTTCTTTAGGGCACTCCTGTACAGCCACTTGTTTTTAAACAAGGGTCTTTCAAGTGAGTGGTGTTTGAAAGTTACAGCGAGAAGGGTTATAGCATGGTGAAAGCCGATGTAACAAAATATTTATAAATCGCTACAAACTCGATACCCGAACTGTGACGGACTTGGTTTTCCCTTTAAAAGGGCCAAGGGACGAGGTGCTGGCGGCTAATGAAAAAGGCAGCCCGCGGGCTGCCTTTTGGCTACGGCGAAGGTGGGGCTCAGGAAAGAAAACCGCCGTCCACGTTCAGCGACACGCCGGTGGTGTAGCTCGAGGCGTCGCTGGCCAAGTAGAGCACCGCGCCGGCCATTTCGCTCGGGTCGGCCACGCGCTTGAGGGGGATCTGCGCCAGGGCGGTCTTGAGGATGGCGTCGTTCTTCACCAGCGCCGAGGCGAACTTGGTGTCGGTCAGGCCTGGCAGCAGGGCGTTGCAGCGAATGCCGAACGGCGCGCATTCCTTGGCGAAGACCTTGGTCATGTTGATCACCGCGGCCTTGGTCACCGAGTAGATGCCCTGGACCCGCCGGCACCGGCGACAGCTCGGCGTCCAGCACATAGGTGCGCAGGTTGGCGATCGG
>NZ_JBNNVU010000025.1:0-69103 GCF_050280705.1 Pseudomonas sp. NPDC089530
CATGACCCAGGCAGCCAAAGCAGCAATAGCAAGCAAAACAAGTACGCGGTACAGGATCGGCGAAGCGGAGTAGTAGTGATGCCGTGACGCTCGATCGGGATCCCGTGCTTCTCGGCGTAGTCCATCAGCTTCTCGCGGGACAGCAGGTCCCACTCGCGCCAGGGAGCGATCACTTTCACGCCTGGTTTCAGGGCGTAGGCACCCAGTTCGAAACGCACCTGGTCGTTGCCCTTGCCGGTGGCGCCGTGAGAAATGGCGTCGGCGCCGGTTTCGTTGGCGATTTCGATCAGGCGCTTGGCGATCAACGGACGAGCGATGGAGGTACCCAGCAGGTACTCACCTTCGTAGACGGTGTTGGCACGGAACATCGGGAATACGAAATCGCGAACGAACTCTTCGCGCAGGTCGTCGATATAGATCTCTTTAACGCCCATGGCTTGCGCCTTGGCACGTGCCGGTTCGACCTCTTCGCCCTGACCCAGGTCAGCGGTGAACGTCACCACTTCACAGTTATAAGTATCCTGCAGCCACTTGAGGATCACCGAAGTGTCCAGGCCGCCGGAATACGCCAGAACGACCTTGTTTACGTCCGCCATGCCATCACTCCACGGGGTTCTACGGAAAGCGGTCAATTCTACCGGTCAACGCGGATAATTTACAGAGGGGCGACAGCTTATGACGACGAAGCGACAGATTATGTCGAGCGGGCGACGACGACAGCCGTTTCAGGAAGTCGCCGCGGCGTTGGCGGAGGCGGCCGCCTGGGGAGCCGTTTTTTCCACGACCGGCACCCGCTCCAGTTGCACATTGACCCGACGGTTCTTCGCCCGGTTCGCAGCGTTGGTATTGGGCGCCAGCGGGTAACGTTCGCCGTGGAAACGCATCTCGATCTGCGACTCGGGAACGCCGTTGGCCTTGAAGAACTCCATCACCGCCAGCGCCCGGCGGCGTGACAGATCACGGTTGGCCAGGCGATTGCCGCTGTTGTCCGAGTGGCCGTCGAGCTGGATGTGATTGACCGTCGGATCGGCCTTGAGGAACTCGAGCATCACCTGCAGCTTAGCCTTGGCCTTGGCATCCAGATCGATGCCGCCCCCGGGGAAGCCCACCTCGGATTGCCTGACCTGATCGAAGTTCATCGGCAGCAGCTTGGCGACACAGCGCTGATAATCGCCATAGGCCTTGCTGAACTTGACCGGCAGCAGGCGTACTTCGGACACCCCACCCTCACGGGAATAGTGGCGGACCACCGGGCTGCGGCCATCCATCAACCCACCGATCAGTCGCCCGGCCTGCAGTTGCGAGCTGTTGAGCAGTACATCGCCGCTACCGAGCCGTACCGACCCCAGGTTGATATCGCCGCGCCCCGGTTGCCACGGCGCGGCGGCTGCGAGCAGCGTGGCCGAACCGCCAGCCAGCATCGGATTGAACGCCTTGAGGCGGAACGTCGCCTGCTCGCCGGCACGGCGCACGAACTCCCCGGCGCCGAAATCGGTGATCGGCTGGCTCAGACGGCACTCGAACTTATCGCCTTCGACCGTCCACTCAATGCTCTCCAGACGAGTCTGGAAAGTCAGTGCCATCGCGGGAAGGCTGGCAAACACACTGAGCAAGGCTAGATAACGCTGGCGCACGGGAGGCTCCACTGACTTGTACATCACGAAAATCGAAATGCCCGTTTACGGCATACCTTCGGGATATCGGAAGCTTTACGCAAAACTTGATAGCGAGTGCCTGCAAGAGTCTTTTCCGGTAGCATTCCCTGGAGTTTGACCCGCCTGGAACCCCCCCATGTCCGACCGCCTGACCCTGCTGCGTCCCGACGACTGGCATATTCATCTTCGCGATGGTGCCGTGTTGACCAATACTGTCGCGGATGTCGCGCGCACCTTTGGCCGCGCCATCATCATGCCTAACCTGGTACCTCCGGTGCGCAACGCCGCTGAAGCCGACGCCTATCGCCAGCGTATCCTCGCTGCGCGGCCGGCCAGCAGCCGCTTCGAACCGCTGATGGTGCTCTACCTCACCGATCGCACCCAGCCCGAAGAAATCCGCGCGGCCAAGGCCAGTGGTTTCGTTCACGCCGCCAAGCTCTACCCGGCCGGCGCGACCACCAACTCGGACTCGGGCGTCACCAGCATCGACAAGATCTTCCCGGCGCTGGAGGCCATGGCCGAAGTCGGCATGCCGCTGCTAGTCCACGGCGAAGTCACCCGTAGCGAAGTCGATGTGTTCGACCGCGAGAAGCAGTTCATCGACGAGCACATGCGCCGTGTCGTCGAGCGTTTCCCGACGCTCAAGGTGGTGTTCGAACACATCACCACCCGTGACGCCGTGCAATTCGTCAACGAGGCGACGGCCAACGTCGGCGCGACCATCACCGCCCACCACCTGCTGTACAACCGCAACCACATGCTGGTCGGCGGGATTCGTCCGCACTTCTATTGCCTGCCGATCCTCAAGCGCAACGTGCACCAGGAGGCGCTGCTCGAGGCCGCCACCAGCGGCAGCCAGAAGTTCTTCCTCGGCACCGACTCTGCGCCCCACGCCCAGCATGCCAAGGAAGCAGCCTGTGGCTGCGCCGGCTGCTACACCGCCTATGCCGCGATCGAGCTGTACGCCGAGGCCTTCGAACAGCGCAACGCGCTGGACAAGCTGGAAGCCTTCGCCAGCCTCAATGGCCCGCGCTTCTATGGCCTGCCTGCCAACACCGATCGCATCACCCTGGTTCGCGAAGAATGGACCGCCCCTGCCAGCCTGCCTTTCGGCGAGCTGAACGTCATCCCGCTGCGCGCCGGTGAAAAACTGCGCTGGCGCCTGCTGGAGGAATACGCGTGAGTGAAGACCATTACGACGACGAGCAGGACGGTCAAGGCGGTGGTGGCTCGCGTCATCCAATGGCAGCACGCTTTCGTGGTTACCTGCCGGTAGTCGTCGACGTTGAAACCGGTGGTTTCAACTCGGCCACCGACGCTCTGCTGGAGATTGCCGCGACCATCATCGGCATGGATGAAAAGGGTTTCGTGTTCCCCGAGCACACCCTGTTTTTCCGTGTTGAGCCTTTCGAAGGCGCCAACATCGAACCTGCGGCGCTGGAGTTCACCGGGATCAAGCTCGACCACCCGCTGCGCATGGCGGTCAGCGAAGAAACCGCGCTGAACGATATCTTCCGCAGCGTGCGCAAGGCCCTGAAGGCCAACGGTTGCAAGCGCGCGATTCTGGTCGGCCACAACAGCAGCTTCGACCTGGGCTTCCTCAACGCGGCTGTCGCGCGGCTGGACATGAAACGTAACCCGTTCCATCCGTTCTCCAGCTTCGACACCGCGACGCTCGCCGGCCTGGCTTACGGTCAAACCGTGCTGGCCAAGGCGTGCCAGGCCGCCGACATCGACTTCGATGGCCGTGAGGCGCATTCCGCACGCTATGACACCGAGAAAACCGCCGACCTGTTCTGCGGCATCGTCAATCGCTGGAAGGAAATGGGCGGCTGGGAAGACTTCAACGACTGATACCGTCACTGAGCCATCCGCGCATAAAAAAACCGGCCCTTGGGCCGGTTTTTTTATGCGTGAAGCGCGGCTTACAGCTTGCCGGCGTTCTCGCTCAGGTAAGCAGCAACGCCTTCTGGCGAAGCGGTCATGCCCTTGTCACCCTTCTTCCAGTTGGCTGGGCAAACTTCGCCGTGCTCTTCGTGGAACTGCAGAGCGTCGACCAGACGGATCAGCTCTTCCATGTTACGGCCCAGCGGCAGGTCGTTGACGATCTGCGAACGAACCACGCCTTTGTCGTCGATCAGGAATGCGCCGCGGAAAGCCACGCCGCCTTCGGACTCAACGTCGTAAGCCTTGGCGATGTCGTGCTTCATGTCGGCAGCCATGATGTACTGGACCTGACCGATGCCGCCGGCATTGATCGGAGTGTTGCGCCAGGCGTTGTGAGTGAAGTGCGAGTCGATCGAAACAGCGATCACTTCAACGTTGCGCGCCTTGAAGTCAGCCATGCGGTGGTCCAGGGCGATCAGCTCGGACGGGCAGACGAAGGTGAAGTCCAGTGGGTAGAAGAACACCAGGCCGTATTTGCCTTTGATGGCCGAGGACAGGGTGAAGCTGTCGACGATTTCGCCATTGCCGAGAACGGCTGGAACGGTGAAGTCAGGGGCTTGTTTGCCTACGAGTACGCTCATTGGATATCTCCTGGTGTGATCGGATGAAGATGAGACCCAGCCAGTCTGACGCCGCTAAGCGACAGCCCTGTGACTCGATCCCGCTTCGTAAGGACCGCACATCATACACTGCGTTTTTGAGCTGTCCTTAGTGGTTTTTCCGCCCCCTGGGGCCGGCATCAAAAAAACGCCGCTGCGAGGCAACTGGCCATCACCCTGGAAAAAACCGTTCGTCTGCCAGACACGAACCCGGCCAAAAGCCTGGGGAAACAACTTTGACAATCATTCTCGTTAACATTAAGATCCGGTGCATTGAGCCCTAACCAGCGACGGTTCTCACCTTATGTATGTCTGCCTCTGCACTGGCGTCACCGACGGACAAATCCGCGATGCAATCTACGACGGTTGCTGCAGCTATCGTGAAGTACGCCAGGCGACCGGCGTTGCCAGCCAATGCGGAAAATGCGCCTGCCTGGCCAAGCAGGTGGTTCGCGAAACCCTGACCGAACTGCAAAGCAGCCAGCCAGCGATTCCTTACCCCGTAGAATTTAATGTTGCGTAATTAGCGCCATTTAAAAGAGCCGGACTTCATGTCCGGCTTTTTTATGCCTGTAATTCAAGCGCTTAGCGTCAAAACGCAGAACACAAACATTCTTATTCCGATTAATTTTCATATATTATTCAACAACTTAGGTTTGACACTCATCACTGTGCGGCTCAAACTCTGCCCTATATACCGCTAATTACAGGGCAGGACCCCACCATGAAAGGCGACATCACAGTCATCCAGCATCTCAACAAAATCCTTGCCAATGAACTGGTCGCGATCAATCAGTATTTCCTGCATGCCCGCATGTACGAAGACTGGGGCCTGAACAAGCTGGGTAAGCACGAATACCATGAGTCCATCGACGAGATGAAGCATGCGGACAAGCTGATCAAGCGCATCCTCTTCCTCGAAGGCCTGCCAAACGTCCAGGACCTGGGCAAACTGCACATCGGCGAACACACCAAGGAAATGCTCGAGTGCGACCTGCGCATCGAGCGTACCGGCCACGCTGACCTGAAAGCCGCCATCGCCCATTGCGAGTCGGTCGGTGACTTCGGTAGCCGCGAGCTGCTGGAAGACATCCTGGAATCCGAAGAAGAACATATCGACTGGCTGGAAACCCAACTGGGCCTGATCGATAAAGTCGGCCTGGAAAACTACCTGCAATCGCAGATGGGCGACGAGTAACTTCCCCAGGTTTTCACCCCATGAAAAAGCCCCGCCTCTCTTACGAGGGCGGGGCTTTTTTATTGTGTGGATGAATCCACACAAGTTGCAGGAGCGAGCAGCTCGCTCCTGCAAGGCGAATCAGGCTTCGGTCTTGGCAGCGGCTTTTTCGGCAGCGGCCTTGATCAGGGTCTGCAACTCACCATTGGCGAACATCTCAGCCATGATGTCGCTGCCGCCGACCAGTTCACCAGCCACCCACAGTTGCGGGAAAGTCGGCCAGTTGGCGTATTTAGGCAGGTTGGCGCGGATTTCCGGGTTCTGCAGGATGTCCACGTAAGCGAACTTCTCGCCACAACCCATCACGGCCTGAGCGGCTTTCGCGGAGAAGCCGCACTGCGGGGCATTCGGCGAGCCTTTCATGTAAAGCAGAATGGTGTTGTTGGCAATCTGCTCTTTAATAGTTTCGATGATATCCATGGAGCACCTCGGCTGAACTTTCCGACGCAGTTGTCGGCACGGTGGCGCATTGTAACGGAAAGCCAAGCGCCATGCTCGGCCTCTCCGACAGACTTCTCAGGCCGCCTCCACCTTCACCGGCACCCCATTGAGCGCGGCATTACCCGATAGCTCATCCAGCTGACGCTCGTCGGTCAGGTCATTGGCACTCGACCCGGGCTGCGCCATGGCGATGCTCATTTGCACGCCCGGCCGCCCATGCCCCCAGCCATGGGGCAGACTGACCACGCCAGGCATCATCTCGCTGCTGGCCAGGACTTCCACCTCGATCGCCCCGACCCGCGAGCTGACCCGCACCCGCTGCCCGTCAGCCAGCCCACGCCGGCTCAGGTCATCGGGGTGCATCAGCAACTGGTGCCGCGGCTTGCCCTTCACCAGCCGATGGTAGTTGTGCATCCACGAATTGTTGCTGCGCACATGACGCCGCCCGATCATCACCAGTTCATCGGCCGCAGGAGCCTGCAACGCGGCAAAGCGCTTGAGGTCCGCCATGATCGCCGCGGGAGCCGCCTGCACCCGTCGGTTCTCGGTTTTCAGGCGCGCCGCCAGGTTGGGTTTGAGCGGCCCCAGGTCGATCCCGTGAGGATGGTCGGCCAGCGTCGCCACGGACAGGTTGAACCCGGACGCCTCGCCATACGACCCCGCGTGCAGCCCCCTGTCAATCATCTGCGCCGGGGCCACGGTCGGCTTGAGCTCCTTGCCGGTCCGCGCGGCGAAGGCCCTGGCCAGGCCGACGAAGATTTCCCAGTCATGCAGCGCCCCCTCCGGCTTGGGCAGGATCGCCCGGTTGAAGCGACTGACATTACGCACCGCGAACATATTGAAGGTGGTGTCGTAATGATCGTTCTCCAGGGCCGAGGTCGAGGGCAGGATCAGGTCCGCGTAACGCGTGGTTTCGTTGATGTACAGGTCGACGCTGACCATGAACTCCAGGCCATCCAGCGCCTGCTCCAGCTGCCGCCCATTGGGGGTGGACAACACCGGATTGCCGGCCACTGTGATCAGCGCCCGCACCTGCCCCTCCCCTTCGGTCAGCATCTCTTCGGCCAGGGCGGAGACCGGTAGCTCGCCGCCGTATTCGGGACGTCCGGATACCCGGCTTTGCCAGGCATTGAAATGCCCGCCCGCGGTCGCCGCCACCAGATCCACCGCCGGCTCGGTGCACAGGGCACCGCCGATCCGGTCCAGGTTGCCGGTCACCAGGTTGAGCAGTTGCACCAGCCAATGGCAGAGGGTGCCGAACGCCTGGGTGGAAACCCCCATGCGGCCGTAACACACCGCCTTATCCGCCGCGGCGAAGTCTCGCGCCAGTTGACGGATCTGCAGCGCCGGCACCGAACACAACGGGCTCATGGCTTCGGCGCTGAAACCGGAAATGGCTTGGCGCACCTCGGCCAGGCCATCCACCGGCAGATGGCTGTCGCGGGTCAGTCCTTCCTCGAAGATCGTCTGCAGCATGCCGAACAGCAGCGCGACATCGCCCCCCGGGCGGACGAACACATGCTGGTCGGCCATTGCCGCCGTCTCGCTGCGCCGGGGATCGACCACCACCACTTTGCCGCCTCGCGCCTGGATCGCCTTCAGGCGTTTCTCCACGTCGGGCACGGTCATGATGCTGCCGTTGGACGCCAGCGGATTGCCCCCCAGGATCAGCATGAAATCGGTGTGGTCGATATCCGGGATCGGCAATAGCAACCCGTGGCCGTACATCAGGTAGCTGCTCAGGTGCTGCGGCAGTTGGTCCACCGAGGTAGCGGAAAACCGGTTACGGGTTTTCAGCAGGCCGAGAAAATAATTGCTGTGGGTCATCAACCCATAGTTGTGCACGCTGGGGTTGCCCTGATAGACCGCCACCGCATTCTGGCCATGCCGCTCCTGGATCGCCGCCAGGCGCTCGGCCACCAGGCTGAAAGCCTCGTCCCACTCGATGGCCTGCCATTCGCCGCCGACCCTGCGCATGGGCTGGCGCAGCCGGTCCGGGTCGTTCTGGATGTCTTGCAGCGCCACGGCCTTGGGGCAGATATGGCCGCGACTGAAGCTGTCCTGCGCATCGCCCTTGATCGAGGTGATCTGCGGGGCGCCGCCGTCGACTTCAGTGGTTTCTATGGTCAAGCCACAGATGGCTTCACACAGGTGGCAGGCACGGTGATGGAGAGTCTTGGTCATGGCCAGTCTCTGTTTTGTTCGGGGCGGCCAGCGTCAGGCCGCGGGAACAAAACTATGGTGCCAGACCGGGGGCGGCGCTAGGGACGTTCGTCTTGTGAATCGCCGGGCATCAGGCCCGCCGATGGCTCAGTTGGAAGGAAGCCTGGGGGAATCGTCCTGACGGGTGATGGGCGTCATGCCATCCAGCGGGGCTTCGCCGTCCTGCGCGCCGCTGAACTCGGCGAGCAGCCGCCAGTGTTCGTCCAGATTGCCGCTGATGGTCATCATCCGATCGATCATCTGCCGCGCGGCGTTGCGCGTCACGCTGTCCTCGCTGCGCAGCAACTCGAAGGACATCGAGGTAATGGATGCAGTCAGGTCGGTCAGGGTGCGTGTGGTCAACCCCAACAGTGTCTTCAATTGCTGTTCTTTCGATTCCATGCCAAGCACTTCCCTGTTGCCGGTGCGCCTTTATAACCTCGGCACTTTGTCTTAGGAAATGTTTCAGGCCGAGATCTCTCGAATGCAGGCTCGCGCCGGCTATATATCTGATAGCGGCATGCGCCGCGGGGTTCGTTGCAAAGCGGCCGAGGCACAGTGTACAAATGGACTGTCCGGTCGCTTCCGACGGAACGTTTCCAGTGTGGATAGAGCGGGTTCCATGCGCCGCGGCACCGCTCGATCGGGTTCAGCCCTCCGCTTGAAACCGGGTGAAAACCCAGATACCAAGCCTACTATTGGTAAGACGCGACATTTAATTATAAGATCGCGCCTTCCCCTATTTCGTCGCCCCCGTGCGGCTTTCGCCGCAGGTCTCGCCCGTTTCTCGATAAAACAAGGCTTTGAGTATCTGCGGTCCGTTGCAAAAAGGTAGTTAATGATGAGCGCAAGGCACTTTCTCTCCCTGATGGATTGCACGCCCGAAGAGCTGGTCAGCGTGATTCGTCGAGGCATCGAGCTGAAGGACCTGCGTAATCGCGGCGTACTCTTCGAGCCTCTGAAAAACCGCGTTCTCGGGATGATTTTCGAGAAGTCCTCTACCCGCACCCGCCTGTCTTTCGAAGCCGGCATGATCCAGCTCGGCGGCCAGGCAATCTTCCTGTCGCCACGCGACACCCAGCTGGGTCGCGGCGAGCCGATCAGCGATTGCGCCATCGTCATGTCGCGCATGCTCGACGCGGTGATGATCCGTACCTTTGCCCACCGCACCCTGACCGAGTTCGCGGCCAATTCCCGGGTACCGGTGATCAACGGCCTGTCCGACGACCTGCACCCCTGCCAGTTGCTGGCCGATATGCAAACCTTCCTGGAACACCGCGGCTCGATCCAGGGCAAGACCGTGGCCTGGATCGGCGACGGCAACAATATGTGCAACAGTTATATAGAAGCGGCGATCCAGTTCGACTTCCAACTGCGCATCGCCTGCCCCGCGGGCTACGAGCCCAACCCTGAATTCGTCGCCCGGGCCGGCGACCGGGTGAGCATCGTGCGCGATCCGAAAGACGCGGTGATCGGCGCCCACCTGGTGAGCACCGACGTCTGGACCTCCATGGGCCAGGAAGACGAAACCGCCGAGCGCCTCAAGCTGTTCGCGCCGTTCCAGGTCAATCGCGCGCTACTCGACCTGGCCGCCGAGGACGTGCTGTTCATGCACTGCCTGCCCGCCCACCGTGGCGAGGAAATCAGCCTCGATCTGTTGGACGACCCACGCTCCGTGGCCTGGGACCAGGCTGAAAACCGCCTCCACGCACAAAAGGCCCTGCTCGAGTTCCTGGTCGAGCCGGCGTACCACCACGCATGAGCCAGCCATTACTGCTCAATCTGCGTAATCTCGCCTGCGGCTATCAGGACCAGCGGGTCGTGCAGAACCTCAACCTGCACCTCAACGCCGGCGATATCGGCTGCCTGCTCGGCTCCTCCGGTTGCGGCAAGACCACGACCCTGCGGGCGATTGCCGGTTTCGAACCGGTGCACGAAGGGGAGATCCAGCTGGCCGGCGAAACCATCTCCAGCGCCGGTTTCACCCTGGCGCCGGAGCGTCGGCGGATCGGCATGGTGTTCCAGGACTACGCGCTGTTCCCGCACCTGAGCGTGGCGGACAACATCGCCTTCGGCATCCGCAAGCATCCGCGCAAGGACCGGATCGTCGAAGAGCTGCTGGAGCTGGTCAACCTGAAGAACCTCGGCAAGCGCTTCCCCCACGAACTGTCCGGCGGCCAGCAACAGCGGGTCGCCCTGGCCCGGGCACTGGCACCGGAACCGCAGTTGCTGCTGCTCGACGAACCGTTCTCCAACCTCGACGGCGAACTGCGGCGCAAGCTCAGCCACGAGGTGCGCGACATCCTCAAGACGCGGGGCACCAGTGCGATCCTGGTTACCCACGACCAGGAAGAAGCCTTTGCCGTCAGCGATCACGTTGGGGTGTTCAAGGAAGGCCGCCTGGAGCAATGGGATACGCCGTACAACCTCTATCACGAACCGCTGACGCCGTTCGTGGCGAGCTTTATCGGCCAGGGCTATTTCATTCGCGGCCAGCTGGACAGCCCGGAGTCGGTGCAAACCGAACTGGGAGTGCTGCGCGGCAACCGGGCCTATACCTGGCCAGCCGGTGGCGCAGTGGATGTGCTGCTACGCCCGGACGACATCGTTTACGCCCCGGACAGCGCCCTCAAGGCGCGGATCGTCGGCAAGAGCTTCCAGGGTGCCTCGACCCTGTACCGCCTGCAGCTGCCGACCGGCAGCCAGCTGGAGTCGATCTTCCCCAGCCACGCCGATCATCAGGTCGGTGCCGACGTGGGAATCCGCGTCGCCGCCGAACACCTGGTGCTGTTCCAGGCCTCCGGCAGCACCGCCGCACAGCTGCCACAGATGGAATCGGGCGTTCGCCGCTACAGCAGCGCCCAATGATCGCAGCGGAGCCGGTTCGCCGGCTCCGCTGTCGCTACGCCTCCCGCCTCGCACCCTCTTCCACTCAGATGCTGAAACCTCGGACGAGGCCTTCTGCCACCCGCCGAATCAGTCGCGACCGATAGCGGCAAATTTCGCCTGGGTGTGCTCGGCCAGCACGCTGGCGGAGAGCTCGACCTCGAGCCCGCGCCGACCGGCGCTGACGAAGATGCTGGCAAAGGGTTGCGCACTGTCGTCGATAAAGGTGCGCAGGCGTTTTTTCTGCCCCAGCGGGCTGATCCCGCCCAACAGGTAGCCGGTTGCCCGCTGCGCGGCGGCCGGGTCGGCCATTTCGGCCTTTTTCACCCCCGCCGCATGGGCCAGGGCCTTGAGATCGAGACTTCCGACGACCGGCACCACCGCCACCAGCAACTCGCCCTTTTCACTGCTGGCCAACAGCGTCTTGAACACCTGTGCCGGGTCGAGGCCCAGCTTTTCCGCTGCTTCCAGGCCATAGGAGGCGGCTTTCGGGTCGTGTTCGTAACTGTGCACCCGATGTTCGGCGCGAACTTTTTTCAGCAGATCCAGTGCAGGGGTCATGGCAACTCCGTCGGCAGGAAAACGAATAAAGACAGTGCCGGGAATTCTAGGATATCCGCCAGCAAAAGGCTCTATTTCAAGGGCTATCCGCCCGGCCTGAACAGCCACCGAAACCAGGCCGGCTGCGGCCTTTGCGCCAAGCCGGCGCCTTTCGCGCAAAATCATTCACAGTACTGATAGTTACAAAATGACCAATGGTTCACTTTCGACCTTTGACAGTAATGTTTCTTGTCTATATTTTTTCGTTTGCGAATATCATGTGCCCGATCCACCGCCGTACCCAGCAGTAAGCCGCGCCCAGGATGGGGATCCTGCCGACGGTGAAAATCGCGCCCGGCGCCCCTTGCGCCTGCGCCAGACAACAACAAGAACCGAGGTTTTCCATGACAACTGCGTTACAACAACCGTCGCTTTCCGGCCAGTGCATGGCCGAGTTCCTGGGTACAGCCTTGTTGATCTTCTTCGGGACCGGTTGCGTTGCCGCGCTCAAGGTCGCGGGTGCCAGCTTTGGCCTGTGGGAAATCAGCATCATCTGGGGGATCGGCGTGAGCATGGCGATCTACCTCACCGCCGGCGTTTCCGGCGCGCACCTCAACCCCGCGGTCAGTATCGCGCTGTGTATCTTTGCCGATTTCGAGAAGCGCAAACTGCCGTTCTACATTTTCTCCCAGATCGCCGGCGCCTTCTGCGCGGCGCTGCTGGTCTACACGCTGTACAGCAACCTGTTCTTCGATTACGAACAGGCCCACCAGATGGTCCGCGGCTCCCAGGCCAGCCTGGAACTGGCGTCGGTGTTCTCCACCTATGCCAACCCGGCGCTGTCCACCGCCCAGGCGTTCCTGGTCGAAGTGGTGATTACCGCGATCCTGATGGGCGTGATCATGTCCCTGACCGACGATAACAACGGCTTGCCCCGTGGCCCGATGGCGCCGCTGCTGATCGGCCTGCTGATTGCCGTGATCGGCAGTGCCATGGGCCCGCTGACCGGCTTCGCGATGAACCCGGCGCGGGATTTTGGCCCTAAACTGATGACATTCTTCATGGGCTGGGGCGAGGTTTCCTTTACCGGCGGACGCGATATCCCGTACTTCCTGGTTCCGGTTTTCGCACCGATTATCGGTGCCTGCCTCGGCGCCGTGGCCTACCGCGGGCTGATTGCCCGTCACCTGCCCGCCGCCGCCCCTGCTCCAACGGACGCAAAACAAGCCATTGACGGCAAAGCCAGAACTTCTTGAAACCGGCGGCGCGGGGTCCTGCCCACTCCCGATCCCGCGCCCCCTGCCCACTTCCTTATTTTCGTCCAAGGCAATCGACATGACCGACATGCAGAATAAGAACTACATCATTGCCCTCGATCAGGGTACGACCAGCTCCCGCGCGATCATTTTCGACCGCGACGCCAACGTCGTGTGCACCGCCCAGCGCGAATTCGCCCAGCATTACCCGCAAGCCGGCTGGGTCGAACACGACCCGATGGAAATCTTCGCCACCCAGAGCGCGGTGATGGTCGAGGCCCTGGCCCAGGCCGGCCTGCACCATGATCAGGTCGCCGCCATCGGCATCACCAACCAGCGCGAAACCACCGTGGTCTGGGACAAGACCACCGGCCGGCCGATCTACAACGCCATCGTCTGGCAGTGCCGCCGCAGCACCGAGATCTGCGAGCAGCTCAAGCGCGACGGCCTGGAAGACTACATCCGCGACACCACCGGCCTGGTCACCGACCCGTACTTCTCCGGCACCAAGCTGAAGTGGATCCTCGACAACGTAGAAGGCAGCCGCGAGCGCGCCCGTAACGGCGAGCTGCTGTTCGGCACCGTCGACAGCTGGCTGATCTGGAAATTCACCGGCGGCAAGACCCACGTCACCGACTACACCAACGCCTCGCGCACCATGCTCTTCAACATCCACACCCTGGAGTGGGATGCGAAGATGCTGGAAGTGCTGGATATCCCTCGGGAAATGCTGCCGGAAGTGAAGTCGTCCTCGGAAATCTACGGCCGCACCAAGAGCGGCATCGCCATCGGCGGCATCGCCGGCGACCAGCAGGCCGCGCTGTTCGGCCAGATGTGCGTAGAGCCAGGCCAGGCGAAAAACACCTATGGCACCGGCTGCTTCCTGCTGATGAATACCGGCGGCAAGGCGGTCAAGTCCAAGCACGGCATGCTCACCACCATCGCCTGCGGTCCTCGTGGCGAAGTGGCTTACGCCCTAGAAGGCGCGGTGTTCAACGGTGGTTCCACCGTGCAATGGCTGCGTGACGAACTGAAGGTCATCAACGACGCCCACGACACCGAATACTTCGCCGGCAAGGTCAAGGACAGCAACGGCGTGTACCTGGTCCCGGCCTTCACCGGCCTGGGCGCCCCGTACTGGGACCCCTACGCCCGTGGCGCGCTGTTCGGCCTGACCCGCGGCGTACGCGTGGACCACATCATCCGTGCCGCCCTGGAATCGATCGCCTACCAGACCCGCGATGTCCTGGACGCCATGCAACAGGACTCGGGCGAACGCCTCAAGGCCCTGCGCGTAGACGGCGGCGCGGTGGCCAACAACTTCCTCATGCAGTTCCAGGCCGACATCCTCGGCACCCAGGTCGAACGCCCGCAAATGCGTGAAACCACGGCCCTGGGCGCGGCTTACCTGGCTGGCCTGGCCTGCGGTTTCTGGGGCAGCCTGGACGAGTTGCGCGGCAAGGCCCTGATCGAACGCGAGTTCGAACCGCAACTGGTCGAAGCCGAGAAGGAAAAACTCTACGCCGGCTGGAAAAAAGCCGTCAGCCGCACCCGCGACTGGGCTCCGCACGAAGGCGCCGAATAAGCCAAGTCGCGGATTCGTATCGGGTTGTAACTGGCAGGGAGCAGATTCCTGCGGCATCATGGGCAAATTTTGCATGGCAGCCCAAAGGACGCCCCATGAATCTGCCTCCCCGTCAGCAGCAAATCCTCGAGCTGGTCCGCGAACGCGGCTACGTCAGCATCGAGGAGATGGCGCAGCTGTTCGTCGTCACCCCGCAAACCATCCGCCGCGATATCAATCAGCTGGCGGAAGTGAACCTGTTGCGTCGCTACCACGGCGGCGCAGCCTACGACTCCAGTGTCGAAAACACCGCCTACGCCATGCGCGCCGACCAGATGCGCGACGAGAAACAACGCATCGGCGAAGCCATCGCCGCGCAGATTCCCGATCACGCCTCGCTGTTCATCAATATCGGCACCACCACCGAATCCATTGCCCGGGCGCTGCTCAATCACAGCCACCTGAAGATCATCACCAACAACCTGCATGTGGCGTCCATGCTCAGCGCCAAGGACGACTTCGACGTGCTGCTGACCGGCGGCAACGTGCGCCGCGATGGCGGCGTGGTCGGCCAGGCCAGCGTCGACTTCATCAACCAGTTCAAGGTCGACTTCGCCCTCGTCGGCATCAGCGGCATCGACGAGGACGGCAGCCTGCTGGACTTCGACTACCAGGAAGTACGGGTTTCCCAGGCGATCATCGCCAATGCCCGGCAGGTGATCCTGGCTGCCGACTCCAGCAAGTTCGGGCGCAATGCCATGATCCGCCTCGGTCCCATCAGCCTGATCGATTGCCTGGTCACCGACCAGCAGCCGGTTCCAGCCCTGACCCAGTTGCTGCAGCAGCACAAGATCCGCCTGGAAGTCGTCTGACCCCCTGTAGCCGCTGCTTGGGCGGCATTCCGACATAGCGGTCGCCAAGCCAGGCGACGCCAACATTCAGACCTGGCGCGTCGCCAGGTTTGCGGGGCTGCGTCGGAATGCCGCCCACCTCGATCGCAGCCTCGCCAGGGCTCGGCAGCGACTACAGGGCGCATGCCCATCCTCACCTGCCTTCCGTCCGACAATGTTCGTAAATTTTCCTTTGCCAGCCTTTCGATGAGTTTTTTCAATCGAAGGTGACTGGCTGTCGGCGGTTTTCTGCGCTAACATTTTCGCAAATGAACATTCATGTTCGATTTCAAATATCAAAAGAACACGAGGCCAGCCGATGCCCACTTCCACCTTGCCCGCGCCCCCTCTTGCCGAGATTTACGACATTGCCGTGATCGGCGGTGGCATCAATGGCGTCGGCATCGCCGCCGATGCCGCCGGGCGTGGCCTGTCCGTGTTCCTTTGCGAAAAAGACGACCTGGCCAGCCACACCTCCTCAGCCAGCAGCAAGCTGATCCACGGCGGCCTGCGCTACCTCGAACATTACGAATTCCGCCTGGTCCGCGAAGCCCTGGCCGAACGCGAAGTGCTGCTGGCCAAGGCCCCGCACATCGTCAAGCCCATGCGTTTCGTCCTGCCGCACCGTCCGCACCTGCGCCCGGCATGGATGATCCGCGCCGGCCTGTTCCTTTATGACCACCTGGGCAAGCGGGAAAAACTCGCGGGTTCCAAGAGCCTGAAGTTCGGCGCCGACAGCCCGTTGAAAGCCGAAATCGGCAAAGGCTTCGAATACTCCGACTGCTGGGTCGACGACGCGCGCCTGGTGGTCCTGAACGCCATGGCCGCCCGGGAAAAAGGCGCCCACGTGCACACCCAGACCCGCTGCATCAACGCCCGCCGCAGCAAAGGCATGTGGCACCTGCACCTGGAGCGCGCCGACGGCAGCCTGTTCTCGATCCGCGCCAAGGCCTTGGTGAATGCCGCCGGCCCGTGGGTCGCCAAGTTCATCAAGGACGACCTGAAGCTGGACTCGCCCTACGGCATCCGCCTGATCCAGGGCAGCCACCTGATCGTGCCGAAGCTGTACGAAGGCGAGCATGCGCACATCCTGCAGAACGAAGACCAGCGCATCGTTTTCACCATTCCGTACCTGAACCATTTCACCCTGATCGGCACCACCGACCGCGAGTACACCGGCGACCCGGCGCAAGTGGCGATCACCGAGGGCGAAACCGACTACCTCATCAAGGTGGTCAACGCCCACTTCAAGAAACAACTGAACCGCCAGGACATCGTCCACACCTACTCCGGCGTGCGTCCGCTGTGCAACGACGAGTCCGACAATCCGTCGGCCGTGACCCGGGACTACACCCTGGCGCTGTCCGGCAACGCCGACGAAGCACCGTTGCTGTCGGTGTTCGGCGGCAAGCTGACCACCTACCGCAAGCTGGCCGAATCGGCCATGGCCCAGCTGGCACCGTTCTTCAAGGACATCAAGCCAAGCTGGACCGCCCATTCGACCCTGCCTGGCGGCGAAGACATGACCACGCCACAGGCGCTGGCCGAAGCGATTCGCCAGAAGTTCGACTGGGTGCCGAGCGAAATCGCCCGCCGCTGGGCCACCAGCTACGGCAGCCGTACCTGGCGCCTGCTGGAAGGCGTGCAAAGCCTGAGCGACATGGGCGAGCACCTGGGCGGTGGCCTCTACAGCCGTGAAGTCGACTACCTGTGCCGCGAAGAGTGGGCAGTCAACACCCAGGACATCCTGTGGCGCCGCAGCAAGCTGGGGCTGTTCACCACTGCGGCCGAACAGGAAAACCTGCAGCGCTACCTGCAGAAGGTCGAGCAGAACCGGACGAAGATCGAAGCCGCCTGATCGCCGCCTCTATAAAAAGCCCCCGCGCCTTACGGCCCGGGGGCTTTTTTCATGCCCGCCGTTGATGTAGGAGCGAGTGGGCGGCGATCCGACTTGCCCGCGATCCTCGCCACGCGGTGCAGCAGGCTCGGCGCGCTGATGCCATCGCGGGCAAGCCTCGCTCCTACAGGGGGATGAGCCCGGCCCCGCTGGGCATTCGGTTTTCCGAACGCGACTTTCGGGTCGATTCGGATAACCGGATAAAGATCAGCGGAAAAATCCGCAACAAATATTTAATAGCCTTGCAAATCAAGGTGTTGATACGGATCAGCTGGCCTGGCACGACTCATGCTCTACACTCTGCGACGAATGCCTGATGGGCCAACACACATCAGGAGCCGTCAAGGCATTCGCTGTATAAAAGAGCCGTCGAACTGGCTTCATAAAAAAAACAAATGTCGAGGAAATATTGATGCGCATCGTTCCCCATCTGTTGGGCGCAGCCATTGCTGCTGCTCTGATTAGCACTCCAGCAATCTCCGCCGAACTCACCGGCACGCTGAAGAAAATCAAAGACTCCGGCACCATCACCCTCGGACATCGCGACGCATCCATTCCGTTCTCCTACATCGCGGATGCCTCCGGCGTTCCAGTCGGCTACTCCCACGACATCCAGCTGAAAATCGTCGAAGCCCTGAAAAAGGACCTCGACATGCCGGATCTCAAGGTCAAATACAACCTGGTCACCTCCCAGACCCGTATCCCGCTGGTGCAGAACGGCACCGTGGACGTCGAGTGCGGTTCCACCACCAACAACGTCGAGCGTCAGCAGCAAGTCGACTTCTCCGTCGGCATTTTCGAGATCGGCACCCGCCTGCTGTCCAAGAAAGATTCGCCTTACAAGGACTTCGCCGACCTGAAGGGCAAAAACGTCGTGACCACCGCTGGCACCACGTCCGAGCGCATCCTCAAGGCGATGAACGCCGACAAGCAGATGGGCATGAACGTGATCTCGGCCAAGGACCACGGCGAGTCCTTCCAGATGCTCGAAGGCGGCCGCGCCGTGGCCTTCATGATGGACGACGCGCTGCTGGCCGGTGAAATGGCCAAGGCCCGCAAACCGACCGACTGGGCCGTGACCGGTACCGCGCAGTCCTACGAAATCTACGGCTGCATGCTGCGCAAGGGCGACGCCCCGTTCAAGAAAGCCGTGGACGACGCCATCGTCGCCACCTACAAGTCGGGCGAGATCAACAAGATCTACGACAAATGGTTCCAGTCGCCGATTCCGCCAAAAGGCCTGAACCTGATGTTCCCGATGAGCGACGAGCTCAAGGCGCTGATCGCCAACCCGACCGACAAAGCGGCTGACGATAAGAAGTCCTGATTCCTGACTAACCTTGTCTCCTGAGGGGGCCCCCGCCCCTTCAGGAGCCTGTCACTACCTGCTGGCACTTTTTGGAAACACTCGAACCGGTGGTTGTCGAGCCGATCGCGTGTGCCTGTTCGTCATGAGCAGTCGGGAACGGATTTCCCCGAGCGGGTGCTTGTACATCGATCGATCAGGGGGAGACCCTAATGAATTACAACTGGGACTGGGGCGTGTTCTTCAAGTCCACCGGCGTGGGCAGCGAGACCTATCTCGACTGGTTCATCGCGGGCCTGGGCTGGACCATCGCCATCGCCGTGGTGGCCTGGATCGTCGCGCTGATGCTGGGCTCGATACTGGGCGTCATGCGTACCGTGCCGAACCGCATGGTGTCGGGCATCGCCACGGTCTACGTGGAGATCTTCCGTAACGTGCCGCTGCTGGTTCAGCTGTTCATCTGGTACTTCCTGGTACCCGACCTGCTGCCGGCCAACCTGCAGGAGTGGTTCAAGCAGGACCTCAACCCGACCACCTCGGCCTACCTGAGCGTTGTCGTGTGCCTGGGCCTGTTCACCGCCGCCCGGGTCTGCGAACAAGTGCGTACCGGTATCCAGGCGCTGCCACGCGGCCAGGAATCCGCTGCCCGCGCCATGGGCTTCTCGCTGCCGCAGATCTACTGGAACGTGCTGCTGCCCCAGGCCTACCGGATCATCATTCCGCCGCTCACCTCGGAATTCCTCAACGTCTTCAAGAACTCCTCGGTGGCCTCGCTGATCGGCCTGATGGAGTTGCTGGCGCAGACCAAGCAGACCGCCGAGTTCTCGGCCAACCTGTTTGAAGCCTTCACCCTGGCCACCCTGATCTACTTCACCCTGAACATGAGCCTGATGCTGCTGATGCGCCTGGTCGAGAAGAAAGTCGCGGTACCCGGCCTGATCTCCGTGGGGGGCAAATAATGGAATTCGATTTCTCTGGCGTCGTCCCGGCCATTCCCGGCCTGTGGAACGGCATGCTGATGACCCTCAAGCTGATGGCCCTGGGCGTCGTCGGCGGGATCATCCTCGGCACCATCCTGGCGCTGATGCGCCTGTCCCATAACAAACTGCTGTCGAATATCGCCGGCGTCTACGTCAACTACTTCCGCTCCATCCCGCTGCTGCTGGTGATCACCTGGTTCTACCTGGCGGTGCCGTTCGTGCTGCGCTGGATCACCGGCGAAGACACGCCGATCGGTGCGTTCGGCTCGTGCATCGTGGCCTTCATGATGTTCGAAGCGGCGTACTTCTGCGAAATCGTCCGCGCCGGCGTGCAGTCGATTCCCAAGGGCCAGATGGGCGCCGCCCAGGCACTGGGCATGAGCTACGGCCAGATGATGCGCCTGATCATCCTGCCCCAGGCGTTCCGCAAGATGACCCCGCTGCTGCTGCAGCAGAGCATCATCCTGTTCCAGGACACCTCCCTGGTCTACACCGTGGGCCTGGTGGACTTCCTCAATGCCTCGCGCTCCGGTGGCGACATCATCGGCCGCTCCAATGAGTTCCTGATCGTTGCCGGTCTGGTGTATTTCACAATCAGCTTTGCCGCCTCGCAGCTGGTCAAGCGTCTGCAAAAAAGGTTTGCCATATGATCTCTATCAAGAACATCAACAAGTGGTATGGGGACTTCCAGGTGCTGACCGACTGCAGCACCGAGGTCAAGAAAGGCGAAGTGGTGGTGGTCTGCGGGCCGTCCGGCTCCGGCAAGTCCACCCTGATCAAATGCGTCAACGCCCTGGAGCCGTTCCAGAAAGGTGACATCGTGGTCGACGGCACTTCCATCGCCGACCCGAAGACCAACCTGCCGAAACTGCGTTCCCGCGTGGGCATGGTGTTCCAGCATTTCGAGCTGTTCCCGCACCTGAGCATCACCGAGAACCTGACCATCGCGCAGATCAAGGTGCTGGGCCGCAGCAAGGAAGAAGCCACCAAGAAAGGCCTGCAACTGCTGGAGCGCGTAGGCCTCGCCGCCCACGCCCACAAACACCCGGGTCAACTGTCCGGCGGCCAGCAGCAGCGCGTGGCGATTGCCCGTGCGCTGGCGATGGACCCGATCGTCATGCTGTTCGACGAACCGACCTCCGCCCTCGACCCGGAAATGGTCAACGAGGTACTGGACGTGATGGTGCAGCTGGCTCAGGAAGGCATGACCATGATGTGCGTGACCCACGAAATGGGCTTCGCCCGCAAAGTGGCCAACCGGGTGATCTTCATGGACAAGGGCCAGATCATCGAAGACTGCCCGAAAGAGGAGTTCTTCGGCGACATCAACGCCCGCTCGGAGCGTGCGCAGCATTTCCTCGAGAAGATCCTGCAGCACTAAAAACCACGCAATCCCTGTAACCGCTGCCGCGGGCTGCGACAAAGCCGGAAGCCTTCAGCAGTCGCAGCCCCGGCAGCGGCTACAGCGCGCAATACCACGGGGACGTCACCATGGACGGACAACTGGTACACCCGGGACCACTGTGATGAAATGCGACCCCAATCTCTATCGCGCCGCGCCGCCATCACTCGCCGTGAAACCCCGTCTGATCCGTCATCTGTTCCTGCCGCCCCTGATCATCCTGCTGATGATCGGCCTGGGTTACGTCGGCTTCTGGGTCAGTGAACACTACGGCATCCGCAGCCTCAGCGAGAATGGCGAACGCCAGCTGGAACTGCACGCCCGCGCCGTCGAAAGCGAGATCAGCAAATACACCTACCTGCCCAGCCTGCTGGAGCTGGAATCCAGCGTTTCGCTGCTGCTCAACGACCCGACGCCGGAACACCGGCAGACCGTCAACGATTACCTCGAAGGCCTGAACCGGCGCAGCCGCAGTCGGGCCATTTATGTGATGGACACCACCGGCCGCGTCCTGGCCACCAGCAACTGGCGCGACGTCGACAGCTACCTGGGCGAGGACCTGTCGTTCCGTGCCTATTTCCAGAATGCCGTGCGCGGCCAGCCCGGACGCTTCTACGGCATCGGTAGCACCAATGGCGAACCCGGCTACTACCTGGCCCATGGCCTGGAAGAACAGGGCAAGATCATCGGCGTGGCGGTGGTCAAGGTGCGCCTGGAGGCCATGGAAGAGCGCTGGCAACGCGCCCGCCTGGAAGCCTTCGTCAGCGACGAGAACGGCATCATCATCCTCTCCAGCGACCCGGCCCGGCGCCTGAGGTCGGTGCGCCCACTGAGCGACGACACCAAAGAACGCCTGGCCCGCAGCCTGCAGTACTACTGGTTCACCCTCAACGAACTGGAACCCCTGGCCCGCGAACACCTGGCCGAGGGCGTGGAAAAACTCACTTTCCCGGCCAATACCGAGCTGGTGTCCGACGACAAGGAAATCAGCTACCTGTCCCAGACCCGGCCTCTGAGCGACACGCCCTGGAACTTCACCCTGCTGACCCCGCTCAAGGACCTGCGCCGCGAAGCCATCAACCAGGGCATCCTGGTGGCCGTGGCCTTTGCCCTGGTGGCCTTCCTGCTGATTGCCTGGAACGAGCGGCGCAAGGTCATCGCCACCCGCCTCGCCGCCCGCGAAGCCCTGCAGGAAGCCAACAACCAGTTGGAGCGACGGATCGCCGAACGCACCAGCGACCTGCGCGCCAGCAACGAACGGCTCAAGAGCCAGATCCGCGAACGCCGTCAGGCCGAGGAAACCCTGCGCCGTGCCCAGGACGAACTGGTCCAGGCCGGCAAGCTCGCTGCCATTGGCCAGATGTCCACCAGCATCGCCCATGAACTGAACCAGCCGCTGGCCGCCCTGCGCACCCTGTCCGGCAACACCGTGCGTTTTCTCGAGCGCGGCGCCCTGGACACCGCCAGCACCAACCTCAAGACCATCAACGAACTGATCGACCGCATGGGCCGCATCACCGCCAGCCTGCGCTCCTTCGCCCGGCGCGGCGAGGACCAGGGCCAGGCCAGCCTCGGCAAGGCGGTGGACGCGGCCCAGCAGGTGCTCAGCGCGCGCCTGGAAAACCTGCCGCTGCAGCTGCACCGCGACTTCGACGACGTCCAGTTGCAGATCGACCAGACCCGCCTGGAGCAGATCCTGGTCAACCTGATCGGCAACGCCCTGGACGCCATGCAGGCGCAGCCGCGGCCGGAGCTGTGGCTGGAGGGCGCGAGCGTCGAAGGCAAATACCGCCTGCGGGTGCGCGACAACGGCCATGGCATCGACGCCGAGACGCGCAAGCATCTGTTCGAACCCTTCTTCACCACCAAACCCGGCGAACAGGGCCTGGGCCTCGGCCTGACCCTGTCCGCCAGCCTGGCCGCCGCCACGGGTGGCAACCTGGGCGTCGAGGACCCGGCCGACGGCGGTACCGTCTTCGTCCTCAGCCTGCCCCTGGTCAGCCCTACACAAGCCGAGCCGCTATGAACCACGACCTTACCGTCCTGATCGTCGAAGACGATCCCCATGTCCTGCTCGGCTGCCAGCAGGCCCTGGCCCTGGAAGACATTCCCTGCCTCGGTGTGGGCAGCGCCGAGGAGGCCCTGGAGCGGGTCGGCGACAACTTCGCCGGCATCGTCATCAGCGATATCCGCCTGCCGGGCATCGACGGCCTGGAACTGCTGAGCCGCCTCAAGGCCCGCGACCGCAGCCTGCCGGTGGTGCTGATCACCGGTCACGGCGATATCTCGATGGCCGTCGGCGCGATGCAGAAAGGCGCCTACGACTTCGTGGAGAAGCCCTTCTCCCCCGAGCGCCTGGTGGAGGTTGCCCGGCGCGCCCTGGAGCAGCGCGGGCTGGCCCGGGAAGTGTCGTCGCTGCGCCGCCAACTGGCCGAGCGCGACTCCCTCGAGGGGCGGATCATCGGGCGCTCGCCGGCCATGCAGCACCTGCGGGAGTTGATCGCCAACGTCGCCGACACCTCGGCCAACGTGCTGATCGAAGGCGAGACCGGCACCGGCAAGGAACTGGTCGCCCGCTGCCTGCATGACTTCAGCCGCCGCCACACCCACCAGTTCGTCGCCCTGAACTGCGGCGGCCTGCCGGAGAACCTGTTCGAAAGCGAGATCTTCGGCCACGAGGCCAATGCCTTCACCGGCGCCGGCAAGCGCCGCATCGGCAAGATCGAGCACGCCCACGAAGGCACGCTGTTCCTCGACGAAGTGGAAAGCATGCCGATGAACCTGCAGATCAAGCTGCTGCGGGTCTTGCAGGAGCGCACCCTGGAGCGCCTGGGCTCGAACCAGAGCGTGGCGGTGGATTGCCGGGTGATCGCGGCGACCAAGTCCGACCTCGACGAGTTGGGGCGGGCCAATCAGTTCCGCAGCGACCTGTACTACCGCCTGAACGTGGTGACCCTGGAACTGCCGCCGCTGCGCGAACGGCGCGAGGACATCCTGCAGCTGTTCGAGCATTTCCTGCAGCAATCCTCCCTGCGCTTCGACCGCGCCGCGCCGGAGTTGGACAACCAGACCCTGTCGAACCTGATGAGCCACGACTGGCCCGGCAACGTGCGCGAGCTGCGCAACGTCGCCGAACGTTTTGCCCTGGGGCTGCCGGCGTTCAAGAAGTCCGCCGGCAACGCCGCCCAGGGCCTGGGGTTCGCCGAAGCGGTGGAGGCCTTCGAGCGCACCCTGCTCAGCGACGCCCTGCAGCGCAGCGGCGGCAACCTGACCCAGGCCAGCCAGGAACTGGGCATGGCCAAGACCACGCTGTTCGACAAGGTCAAGAAATACGGCCTGAGCCACTAACCCGACGTTTGCGAGAAGTACCGTGGATCTATTGCTCAAAGCCACACTGGGGGCCGCCGTGGTGGTGATCCTCGCCGCCCTGGCCAAGACCAGGAACTATTACATCGCCGGCCTGGTGCCGCTGTTCCCGACCTTCGCCCTGATCGCCCACTACATCGTCGGCAAGGGCCGCTCCCTCGACGACCTGAAGACCACCATCGTCTTCGGCATGTGGTCGATCATTCCCTACTTCGTGTACCTGGCGACCCTCTACGTGCTGGTCGACCGCCTGCGCCTGGAAGCCTCCCTGGCGGTGGCCGCCCTGGCCTGGCTGATGGCGGCGAGCGTGCTGGTCAGCGTCTGGGTGCGCGTACATGCCTGACATCGCCCCCCTGTAGCCGCTACCGCAGGCTCGGGCCGCGTTCGGACGATAAGGCCGAAGGCCTTCAGCGATCTCAAGGTCCCTGCGCCCCCTGCGGGGTCGATCGCAGCCTCGCGGGCTCGGCAGCGGCTACAGGATCTGTTCAGGTGCTGGCCCGTCCCTTGCATTTACTCTGCAAAGCCCGCTCTGCCTGGGTTTGCGACCGCAGACCCAGGCTTTTTCGAGGGGCGCTGCCATGGGTAAAGCCTGCTTTGAACATTCTCGATCTCGACCACAGCCTGACCGCCCAGGAACCTGTCCAGCGCCGCCTGCGCAGCGGCCAGGCCCGGCGCCTGGACCTGCTGGACCTGGGCCCGCGACTGCGGCTCTGGTCCACCGAACGCACCTACCGCCGCTTCACCGAGCGCCTGGGCCAACGCCCCGCCCACAGCGGCCCGCAACCGGAAATCTTCTTTGTCGGCTCCGGTGACTATCACCACCTGACCCCGGCCTTTCTCGCCGGCCTGCAAGAGCCGGTCAGCCTGATCCATTTCGACAATCACCCCGACTGGGTGCGCTTCGCCCCGCGCCGTCACTGCGGTTCCTGGGTCAACCGGGCGCTGCGGCTGCCGCAGATCCAGCGCATCGTCACCCTCGGCCCCTGCAGCGACGACCTGCACAACCCGCAACTGCGCGGCGGCAACCTCGGCGCACTGAGGCACGGCAAGCTGCAGCTGTTCCCCTGGCAGCACGAGCCGTCCAAGGTCTGGGGCCGGGTCGGCGACGGCGCCGGGCACCGGCAACAGGAGAACCAGCTGTACTGGCGCAACCTGGCCGGGCTCGACTGGCCGGCGTTCCTCGACCAGCTGATCGCCAGCCTGCCCACCCAGGCCATCTGGATCACCATCGACAAGGACGTGCTGGCCAGCGCCGACGCCGCCACCAACTGGGACCAGGGCGGCATGCGCCTGAGCCACCTGCTGCAGGCCCTGCGCAGCCTGGCGGCGGGCAAGCGCATCCTCGGCATCGACGTCTGCGGCGAATTCGCCGCGCCGGCCTTCAGCAACGCCTTCAAGCGCTGGGAAGCCCGCTCCGACCAGCCGCCGGCCGAACGCTGGAGCGAGGCCGACCTGCTGCGCAACGCCACCACCAACGAGGCCCTGATGGCACTGTTCGAGGAGCTGTTCCCGTGACCCTGACCGTTGTCTTGCTGGTGGCCTTTTCCATCGTCCTGGACGTGATCGGCCAACTCTGTTTCAAGCTCGGCCTGGACCGCCTGCCGGAGCTGGAAGGCGGTTTCCGCCTCAATGCCTTCTGGGGCCAGGTGTTCAACGCACCGCTGCTGTGGTGCGGCATCGGCGCCTATGTGATCGAGTTTTTCGTCTGGCTCGAAGCCCTGTCCCGGGCGCCGCTGAGCCTGCTGTTCCCGGCGGCGGCCCTGGCCTATTGCGGCGTGGTGCTGGCCGGCAAGGTGATCCTCGGCGAGAGCGTCAGCCTGCGGCGCTGGCTGGGCACCCTGGTGATCACCCTTGGCGTGATGCTGGTGTGCATCGCCAGCACCTGAGCCCCCTCAACGCTTTACAAGGAATTACTGCATGACTGCACAGACTCATGGCTGGCTTCACGGACGCCTCGGCACGCTGGTGCTCTGGGCCCTGCTGATCGGCTTCGAAAGCGCCGGCCAGATCGCCACCAAGGTCGGCGGCGACCAACTGGGCCAGATGGACTTCAACCTGCAATGGCTGGCCGCGGTGGCGGTCAACCCCGGGGTGCTGCTGGCGATCGCCTGCTACATCGGCGCGTTCTTCGTGTGGATGCTGATCCTGCGGCGCAGCAGCCTGTCCCTGGCCTTCCCCCTGAGCTCGCTGGTGTTCGTGGTGGTGCTGCTCGGCTCCTGGCTGGGCCTGGGCGAGCAGATCAGCCTGCTGCACTGGGTCGGGGTGCTGGTGATCATCGGCGGCATCGCCCTGCTGGCCGAGGGCGAAGAAGCCTAGGGCCAGCGATATGCCCAACCCCCTGTAGGAGCGAAGCTTGCTCGCGATGAAGACGATGCGGTGTACCTGATGCACCGCCATCGCGAGCAAGCTCGCTCCTACAAGGTCTTGCGTGAGGCCAGCAGAAAGCCTAGGCCGTGGGATACAGGAATCACCTTGACCCCCGCCGCCCGCTGCTGTTCGCGGATCTCGCGGTGGAAAGCCTTGACCCGGGTCCAGTGCATCTTCGGCCGGTAGTGGTGTTCGGCGTGATAGCCGTTGTTCATCCAGATCAGGTTGTAGAGCGGGCTGTAGCTGCTCACGCCCCAGGCGATCGGCAGGTCCGGGTTGCCCCCCAGGTGCTCGTAGTAACCGTTGAGCGACGACAGCGACTGCCCCAGGTACCAGAACGGCAGCAGCACCAGCAGCGCGTGCCAGTCGTAGAGCGCCAGTGCTCCATAGACCAGCAGCGTCACGCCGATTTCCACCTTGACCCAGCGCGCGTCCGCCGGGCGCTTGCGCTGCATGTCCTGGTAGATGGCCTTGGGGTCGTCGCGGAAGAAACTCAGGAAGGTGTACGCCCAGACGTTGTCCGGCTGGCCGTCGCGGCCATGCAGGTAGATCGACAGCGGGTCGACCGTGGTGCCGTCCGGCGCGGGCCGGTCCGAGTTGCCGCGGTGATGGCGGTTATGGATGTCACGGTACAGGGTCTGGGAAAAGCCGATGGTCACCGACAGCAGCAGGTCGAAGCCGCGGTTCAGCCACGGCAGGCTGAAATAGGCGTTGTGGATCTGGTTGTGGGAGATGCTGTTGATGCTCCACGACAGGCTGACCGCATACAGCGCCGCCGCGGGCAGGATCACCCACCAGGACAGGCTGTGGAAGGCCAGCACCAGCCACAGGACACAGGAGAAATGCGCCAGGGCCAGTACGATCGGGACAAGGTCCCATAGCGAATGGGCGAGCAGGCGATAAGCGGGACGAGCCATGAAGAACTTCCTGGAAAGTGGGTTCATGGCTGCCAGTGCAAAGGGTGGACCAATTCAACCGAAGCCTGCTCGCGATAAACGCTGGCGCGGTATTTCAGGTACTCCGCGGCGTCTGGATGGCGGCCTGAAGGCCTCAGAAGTGGTAGCTGAGGGCCGTCTGCACCTGACCCTGGTTGACCTCGCCGCGCTCGCGCACCAGGGTGCTGTCGGCCGCCGAGCCGGTCAGGCGGATCCAGCTGGCGCTGGTCATCCACGACCAGTTGCCGCCCAGGGGCACCTGCAGGCTCTGGGTCAGGGTGAGGTTCTGCAAACCGCCGCCAGCGCGGTAGGGGGCGATGCCCGTGGCCTGGGCCTCCTCATCGCTGACGCCGAAAAAGGTCCGGGTCTGCCGGGCATCGGCGAAATGCGCGGTGAGGCTGTTGCTGCCGATGATCCCCCTGCCCAGGGGATAACCGATTTCACCGCCGACCTTGCCCAGCAGGCCGCCCTGGCCATCGCCCGCGGCCACCGCGCTGCCGAGGGAGGCGAACAGGCGCCAGAAATCGTCCGGCGCGTACTGGATGTAGCCACCGACATCGGCCATGTTCGGCACGTCCCGCAGGCCGCGCAGCGAGCCATTGGCGTTACGCCCCGGCAGGTAGTTGATATAGGGCCCGGCGCTGAAACCTGCGGCCTTGAAGGCATCCCAGGTCAGGCCGTCGTCGGTGCCGAGGCTGACGTCGCCCCAGTCCAGGTCGACATAGGGCAAGGGCACTGTGTCATAGCGGCTGCCGCTGGGGTCGTGGGGCTGGTAGCCGAAGCCCAGGCCCACCTCGCCCCCCAGCCCTGTCGCGGGATCGTCCGCAGCCAAAACCTCTGAGACAACCCCGCAGACGCCCCCCAACGACAGCAGGGCGGCGAGCAAGACGGAGCGTGTGCAGCTGAACATGGTGATCTTTCCTGGCGTGAACATGCGCGCATCAATCACCACACCACCCCTTCCCTGCAAGC
Source organism: Pseudomonas sp. NPDC089530 (assembly GCF_050280705.1). Classification (NCBI taxonomy): domain Bacteria; kingdom Pseudomonadati; phylum Pseudomonadota; class Gammaproteobacteria; order Pseudomonadales; family Pseudomonadaceae; genus Pseudomonas; species Pseudomonas sp. NPDC089530. Next base: position 28,443 of record NZ_JBNNVU010000025.1, read on the forward strand.
ACTGATGTTGTTTGTAGCAAGCTACAAAATTTGTAGCTCCAACCACCCCGCCCTAACGCCTTTTTCCCCGCAAGGCCCGGCCCGCCTGGGCCCGGGGCACTTGGCACAGTCCCTGCTCCAGTGCCTGCCATGCGCACCGCGCCCTCCTCATCCAACAGGTAACAGCAGATGATGCACTGGCATATCGTGTGTGACTTCGACGGGACCATCACCCGTACCGACGTGATCGACAGCGTCCTCCAACGCTTCGCCGACCCGAGCTGGGAAGACATCGAACAGCAATGGCTGGATGGCCATATCGGCTCCCGGGAATGCCTCAGCCGCCAGCTGGCGCTGATCGAGGCCACGCCCGCCGAACTGCTCGCCCACTTCGACAGCGTCGAGATCGATCCCGACTTCCCTGACTTCGTCGACCACGTGATCGGCCTGGGCGCGACCCTGGAAGTGGTCAGCGACGGCATCGAGCAAGGCATCGCGCGGATTCTCGCGCGCCACTACGTGAGCCTGCTGCCGATCCTCGCCAACCGCCTGCGCCAGGTCGACCAGCGCAGCTGGCGCATCGACTTCCCGCACGCCAGCGATGCCTGCCGCGCCGCCTCCGGCAACTGCAAATGCAAGTCCACCCCCCGCGGCAAGCGGGTGCTGGTGATCGGCGACGGCCAGTCCGACATGTGCGTGGCCGCCAGCGCCGACTTCGTCTTCGCCAAGGGCCGCCTGGCCGAGTACTGCCAGCGCAACGGCATCGCCCACGCCACCTTCGACTCCTTCGCCGAGCTGCCGGCGCTGCTGGCCCTGCTGCCCAACGACGCGGCCAACGCCAGCACCTTCGCCACCGACGCCACCGAACACTCCGTACCCACTCAGGAACTCTTCCACCATGTCTGACATTCGTATCGCAACCCCGGAAGACCAGGTGCTTCTGGAAAAAGAAGCCAAGTACTGCTCCTACGGCGACACCGTGCACTACATCGAACCACCACGGATCTTCAGCCGCTGCGAAGGCTCCTATGTCTGGGACACCAGCGACCAGGCCTACCTCGACCTGCAGATGTGGTACTCGGCGGTGAACTTCGGCTATGCCAACCCGCGCCTGAACAATGCCCTCAAGCAACAGATCGACACCCTGCCGCAGATCGCCAGCCAGTACCTGCACCAGGGCAAGATCGAGCTCTCGGAAAGGATCGCGGTCGACGCCAAGAAGAAGTTCGGCCTCGACGGTCGCGTGCACTTCAACGTCGGCGGCTCGCAGTCCGTCGAGGACTCGCTGAAAGTGGTGCGCAACGCCAGCAACGGCAAGAGCCTGATGTTCGCCTTCGAGGGCGGCTACCACGGCCGCACCCTGGGCGCTTCGTCGATCACCTCCAGCTACCGCTACCGCCGCCGCTACGGACACTTCGGCGAGCGCGCGCAGTTCATCCCGTTCCCCTACCACTTCCGCGGCCCCAAGGGCATGACCAAGGAAGAGTACGGCAGCCATTGCGTGCAGCAGTTCGCCCGGCTGTTCGAGACCGAATACAACGGCGTCTGGGACCCCAAGGTCGGCCAGAGCGAATACGCCGCCTTCTACGTCGAGCCGATCCAGGGCACCGGCGGCTACGTGATCCCGCCGATGAACTTCTACAGCGAGCTCAAGCATGTGCTGGACCAGCACGGCATCCTGCTGGTGGTCGACGAAATCCAGATGGGCTTCTACCGCACCGGCAAGCTGTGGTCGATCGAGCACTTCGACGTCAAACCCGATGTGATCGTGTTCGGCAAGGCCCTGACCAACGGCCTCAACCCCCTGGGCGGCATCTGGGCCCGGGAAGAACTGATCAACCCGGGCGTGTTCCCGCCGGGCTCGACCCACTCCACCTTCGCCTCCAACCCGCTGGGCACCGCGGTGGGCCTGGAAATGTTCAAGATGACCAGCGAGATCGACTACGGCGCGATGGTCATGGAAAAGGGCAAGTACTTCCTGTCCGGCTTGCAGGACCTGCAAAAGCGCTACCCGATCATCGGCGACGTCGACGGCCTGGGCCTGGCCCTGCGTTGCGAAATCTGCACCACCGACGGTTTCACTCCGGACAAGGCGACCCTGGACTACATGGTCGAGGAAGGCATGAAGGGCGACATCGAGATCAACGGCCAGCGCCTGGGGCTGATCCTCGATGTGGGCGGCTACTACAAGAACGTCATCACCCTGGCCCCGTCGCTGGAAATCAGCTACGCGGAGATCGACCTCGGCATCGCCCTGCTCGACCGCCTGCTGGACCGGGCGATGAAGCGATGACTGTGCAGGCGGTTAATCCAGGCGAAGGCATCGACCTGGGCGAAGGCGATGCCGGCTTCGTGCTCGGCCACGGCGAGGTCGCAGTGCTGCTGATCCACGGCCTCACCGGCACCCCGACGGAACTGCGGCGGGTGGCCGTCGGCCTGGCCAAGGCCGGTTGCACGGTGTACGTGCCGACCCTGGCCGGGCACTGTGGCAACAACGCCGACCTGCAGGCCACCGGTTGGCAGGACTGGTACGAAGGCGTGCGCCGGACCTTCGTCGGCATCCGCCGCCAGCACCGCCAGGTGTTCGTCGGCGGCCTGTCCATGGGCGCGGTGATGTCCATGTACCTGGCCTCGGAGCACCCGGGGCAGGTCAGCGGCCTGCTGATGTATTCGACCACCCTCAAGTACGACGGCTGGAGCATCAACAAGCTGGCGTTCCTCACCCCGCTGCTGATGAGGATTCCGTTCGGCGTGCACATCTGCAGCTTCGAGGAGAAGCCGCCCTACGGCATCAAGAACGAGCGCCTGCGGGCGGTGGTCGAGCGGCAGATGAAGGCCGGGGAAAGCAGCAGCGCCGGGCTGCTGACCATGGAAGGGGTGACCGTGCGCGAGCTGCACCGGATGAACGCGGTGGTGAAAAGACGCATGCCGTCGATCACCACCCCGGCCCTGGTGCTGCACTCCATCGAGGACGACATCACCAGCCGCTGGAACGCCGATTATGTCGAGCGCAAGCTCGGCGGCCCGGTGGTCAAGGTGCTGCTCGACAACTGCTACCACATGATCACGGTCGACCTGCAGTACCGCCGGGTGGTGGAACTAAGCGTGGACTTCATCGAACGCCAGGCTGGCCTGCAGCCTGTGCGGTACGAAGAGCAACGCCAACTCGCCTGACGCAAGGACCGGACGTGATCACCAGCCAAGCCTTTTCGAGCATCCAGGCCATCGACCGCCGCGCCTGGAACGACTGTTTTCCCGGTGCGCTGGAAGATTGGGACTATTACCTGGCGGCCGAGAACGCCGGCATCGAGGATTTCAGCTGGCGCTACCTGGCGGTATTCGAGGACGCCCGGCTGGTGGCCGTGGCCCCGGCCTTCACCACCTGCTATCGCCTGGACACCACCGTCTCGGGCCCGCTCAAGCACCTGAGCCAACGCCTGCGACGCTGGTGGCCGGGCCTGCTGCAACTGCGCCTGTACGCCATCGGCTCGCCGGTGGCCGAACAGTGCCACGCCGGCACCGCCAGCCATATCCCCGCGGTTCGCCGCCAGGCCCTGCTGGAGCAGTTGCTGCACCTGGCCCGACGCGACGCCGACGCCCAGGGCATCGGCCTGCTGGCGGTCAAGGACGCCGCTAGCCAGGACCGGCAATGGGCCGCCAGTTGCCAGGCGTTCGGCCTGCAATCCATGCCCAGCCTGCCCAGCGCCCTGCTACCGATCCCCTTCGGCTCGCTCGACGCCTACCTGGGCACGCTGGGCAAATCCACACGCAAGGACCTGCGCCGCAAGTTGCGCGGTCCCGGGCCGCGAATCGAATGGCGGCGCAACATCGACGACGTCCTGCCGCAGATCATGCGCCTGTACGAAGCCACCCTGCGGCGCGCCGACCTGCAATTCGAGCGCTTACCCGCGCCCTATTTCACCGGTATCCTCCAGCAGTTGGGGGAACGTGCCGCCTGCGTGCTGTACTGGGTCGACGAACAGCTGGTAGCGTTCAACCTGGTGCTGCTTGACGAGCACCGCCTGATCGACAAATTCTTCGCCCACGACCTGGACATCAGTCGTGAGCACAACCTGTATTTCCGCAGCTGGATGGCCAATGTCGACTACTGTATCCAGCACCGGATCGCGCTGTACGAATGTGGCCAGGCCGGTTATGCCAGCAAGCTGCGCCTGGGGTGCAGCTTCAGTGGCAACAGCCTGTTCTTCCAGCATCGCAACCCGCTGCTCGACACCCTGCTCAAAGGGCTCAGGCATGTGCTGCGGCCGGATCGCTCCGACCCTGCCATGGCAGCCGCACTAAGCGAAAGTTCATGACCAGAAAAGACCGCCGCCCCCCTCGTCCCTTCGCCATCTCCCGTTGGAGCCTGCAGCGCAAGCTGGTCCTGGCGTTCTGGATGGTCAGCGTGATCCCCACCATGATCGCCGCGGAACTGGCGGCCACCACCCTGTCACAGATCTTCGACAGCAACGTGCGCATCTGGCTGCAGGAATCGACCAAGATCGTCGAGGACGAAATCACCGAGATCCTGCGGGACAACGCGCGCATCGCCCAGCTGTTCCTGCGCTACACCCGGCCGCCCAACGACCGCAACGCGGCCCGGCACGACAAGCTCGCCACCGATATCGCCGACTCCATGGGCATCGATGTGGTGGCGCTGATCCGCACGAGCGACCGCAAGGTGGTGTTCAGCACCGCCGCCGACGATATCGTCGGGCAGATCAACCTGGCCCACAACGCCGTGTTGCAGACCCTGCAGGTCGGTGGCGTGGCCACCGGCGCCGTGGTCTCGACCTTCCAGACCACCCTCGACGGCATTGACTATCAACTGCTGATCGCCACTTACCTGGACGCCAGCTTCCTCACCAGCGTGGCCGATGTGCATTCCCTCGACCTGCGCCTGTACCTGGCCAAGGCCGACGACTTCGCCGAGATCTTCGCCACCCAGCGCTTCGAGGACCACCCCAGCCAAGTGCCGGAGCAGATCGAAACCATCCTGCGCGACACCCGCCAGCCCACGGAGCAGTTCACCAACCGCTACAGCGGGCTGTACCGGCCGATCTTCAACGACAACGGCGACCTGGTGGGGGTGATTTTCAGCGGCCTGCTGCGCCACAGCAGCCTGGTGGGGCTGGTCAACCAGAGCAACCTGTTCATCCTGATCTTCCTGCTCAGCTCGGCGGCGTCGCTGGCCGTCGGCTGGCTGGTCTCGCAACGCCTGACCATGCCGCTGCGCGGCCTGTCCAAGGGGGTCCGGGCAGTGACCGCCGGTGACTACCGACAGCGTGTGCCGGTGATCGGCGGCGACGAACTGGCGGAGCTGAGCAGCACCTTCAACCACATGAGCGAACGCCTGGGCGAACTGCAGCACCTGGAAGCCCAACTGCGCCGCCGCGACCGCCTGCACGCCCTGGGCGAAGTGGCCATGGGCCTGGCCCACGAAATCCGCAACCCGCTGGGCATCATCAAGACCGCCACCCAGCTGCTGCACCGTCGGGCGGACCTGCCCGAAGGCGACAAGCGCCACCTGGAATACGTGATCAACGAGGTCAGCCGGATCAACGACCTGATCACCGACTTCCTCGACTTCGCCAAGCCCAGCGCGCCGATCCGCTCGACCCTGCCGGCGCGACCGCTGGTGGAGGAACTGCTCGGCTTCTGCGAACCGGAACTGGCCAGCCACAAGATCGACGCGCGGATCGACGACCAGGCGCCAGGGGCGACCCTCTACGCCGACGCGCGCCAGCTCAAGCAGGCCTGCCTGAACCTGATCCTCAACGCCATCGACGCCATGCCCACGGGCGGACGTCTGACCCTGGGCATCGCCCGGGACGCCGAGCACACCATCCTGCGCGTCAGCGACACCGGCCAGGGCATCGAGCCGGACATGCTCGAGCGCATCTTCACCCCCTTCGTCACCACCAAGGCCTCGGGCACCGGGCTGGGCCTGGCCAAGGTGTTCTCGATCATGGAAAACCATGACGGGCACATCGAGTGCAGCAGCGAAATAGATGCCGGCGCCACCTTCAGCCTGTACATTCCGGCCAAGGGCGAGGACGACGAAGGTGATGAAGATGACGAAGACCAAGACGAGCAAAAGGCACTGCCATGACGCATAACCTGCTGGTGGTCGACGACGAGGCCAAACTCTGCGACCTGCTGGCCTCGGCGCTGAGCCAGGACGGTATCCAGGTGTTCACCGCCGGCAACGGCCTGCACGCGCTCAAGGTCCTGGAGCAGGAAGAGATCGACCTGGTGATCAGCGACTGGCGCATGCCCGGCATGGACGGCCCGCAGCTGCTGGCCGAGATCAAGCAGCGCTACCCGCAGGTCCCGGTGATCGTGATGACCGCCTACAGCACGGTGAAAAATGCCGTGCAGTCGATGCGCAACGGCGCCTACGACTACATCGCCAAGCCCTTCGACATCGACGAACTGGACATCACCGTCAGCAAGGCCCTGCAGTTTCGCGACATCCTCAAGGACAACCAGCGCATGCGCGCCGAGCTCGACGAGCAGCGGCAGATCGACAGCCTGGTGGGCGACAGCCCGACCTTCCGCGAGGTCCTGCAAGCGGTGGACTCGGTGCGCGAAAGCAACGCCACCATCCTGCTGACCGGCGAAAGCGGCACCGGCAAGGAAATGGTCGCCCGGGCCATCCACCTGCACGGCAACCGCGCCAACAAACCCTTTGTCGCGGTCAACTGCGCGGCGATCCCCGAAGGCCTGCTGGAAAGCGAGATGTTCGGCCATCGCAAGGGCGCCTTCACCGGCGCCGTGGCGGACCGGATCGGGCGCTTCCAGCAGGCGGACAAGGGCACGCTGTTTCTCGACGAGGTCGGCGACATGCCCCTGGCCCTGCAGGCCAAGATCCTGCGCGCCCTGCAGGAGCGGGTGATCGAGCCAGTGGGCGACCCGCGCGTGCGCAAGGTCGATGTGCGGGTGATCGCCGCCACCAACAAGAACCTGCTGGAGGCGGTGGCCAACAAGGAGTTTCGCGAGGACCTGTATTACCGCCTCAACGTCTTTCCGATCCCCCTGCCCGCCCTGCGCGAGCGGGTCGAGGACATCGCGCCCCTGGCCCGGCATTTCGCCCACACCCTGGGGGCTGAAGCCGGCAAGCGCATCACCGGCTTCAGCCCCCAGGCCTTGCAGGCGATGGCCAATTATTCCTGGCCGGGCAATATCCGCGAACTGCAGAACTGCGTGGAGCGCGCGACCATAGTCGCTGCGGGGGCGGTGATCGAGGAAAGCGACCTGCCGGGATACCTGTTCACCCCACAGCCCACGGACGCCAACGCCAGCCCCCTGCCCGGCGACGGCCTCAACGTGCCCAGCGACCTGGACGCAGCCCTGGCCGAAGTGGAAAAAGCCTACATCCTCGCCGCCCTGCAACAGAGCAACGGCGTGCAGGCCGCCGCCGCGCAACTGATCGGCATCTCCGAGCGCAGCTTCTGGTATCGCCTGAAAAAACTGGGGATCCAGGTCGACAAGATCGTGCGCTGATCCGCCAAGGCCTGTTGCTCGCGATGGCGGCATGTCAGACACAGCGCGTTGCCTTCATCGCCGGCAAGCCTGGCTCCTACAGAAGCCAAGCCCGTCACCCACCTGTAGGAGCGAAGCTTGCTCGCGATAGCGGTGCGTCAGACACACCGCGCGGTGATGAGGGTTAAAGCAGGTTCGGCGCCCGCTGCGGGTCGATCTGCGCCCAGTGCGAGGTGTCTTCGCGGTGGCTTTGCAGGTAGGGCAGCACCGCCGCCAGCAACGGCGCCTTGAAGGCTTCCTGGAAACGATGGGCCAGGCCCGGGATCAGCTTCAGCTGGCTGCCCTGGATATGCGCGGCCAGGTGCACGCCGTGCATCACCGGCAGCAGCGGATCGGCGGTGCCGTGCACCACCAGGGTCGGCACCCGCAGCTGGTTGAGCATCGCCACCCGGCTCGGTTCGGCGAGGATCGCCATGATCTGGCGTTTCACCCCTTCCGGATTGAAGGCGCGGTCGTAGGCCACCGCCGCCTGGTGCAACAGCGCCTGGCGATCGTCGGTGACCTGCGGGCTGCCCAGGGCCGCCAGCAGATCGGCCTGCTGCTCCAGCGCCACCTCACGGCTCGGCGCGCTGCGCCGCGACAACAGTTGCACCAGGGCCGCATTGGGCGCCGGCAGGCCTTCGGCGCCGGAACTGGTCATGATCAGTGTCAGGCTCTCGACCCGTTGCGGCGCCATGGCCGCCAGGTGCTGGGCGATCATTCCGCCCATGCTCGCGCCGAGCACGTGGAACTGCTCGACCTGCAGGGCATTCATCAGACCCAGGGCGTCGTCGGCCATGTCGGTCAGGCTGTAGGGCGCGTCCACCGGCAGGCCGAGCTTGTAGCGCAGCACCTCGAACGTCAGGTTGGCGCTGGCCGGCGTCTGGCGCCAGGTGGACAGGCCGACGTCGCGGTTGTCGTAGCGGATCACCCGGAACCCCTGCTGGCACAGGGCGACCACCACTTCGTCCGGCCAGTGGATCAACTGTCCGCCCAGGCCCATCACCAGCAACAGGGCCGGATCGGAGGCACGGCCGATGCTCTGGTAGGCCAGGCTCACCTGCTCCAGTTCGACCCGTTGGGTCGGGACATTGACATCGCAGCGAGACGCCGCCAGAGACAGCTGGCCGCACAAGAGTGCGGCCAGGAAAACGCTGATGGAAAGCAAACGTGCCCACATGAAAAAACACCAAAACGCAGAACCCCAGTAGAGCGCGAGTCTGATGAACTTTGAGCGAGCGCGCTGCCACAGTTACGTGACAGTTTGATGAAGATTGCCCAGCGGTCATAAAACCCCGTAGCCCCGTAGCCGCTGCCGAGCGCAGCGAGGCTGCGATCGACCGCGAAGCGGGCGCTGCTCTTCAGACCGCTGAAGGCCCTTCGGTCCTTATCGCAGCCTCGCAGGCTCGGCAGCGGCTACAGGGTGGGGCTCAGGCCAGCTGGCTGCGCAGCTGGCGGGCGGCGGCGACCAGGTTGACCAGGGCCGCTTCGGTTTCCGGCCAGGCGCGGGTTTTCAGGCCGCAGTCCGGGTTGACCCACAGCCGCTCGGCCGGGATGCGCTGGACCGCCTTGCTCATCAGCTGGACCATCTCGGCGGTGTCCGGCACCCGCGGCGAGTGGATGTCATACACCCCCGGGCCGATGTCGTTCGGGTAATCGAAGGCTTCGAAGGCCTGCAGCAGCTCCATGTCCGAACGCGAGGTCTCGATGGTGATCACGTCGGCATCCATCGCCGCGATGGCCTCGATCACATCGTTGAACTCGCTGTAGCACATGTGGGTATGGATCTGGGTGTCGTCGCGCACCCCACTGGCGGTCAGGCGGAACGCTTCCACCGCCCAGTCCAGGTACTGCGGCCACTCGGCCCGGCGCAGCGGCAGGCCTTCGCGGAACGCCGCTTCGTCGATCTGCACGATCTTGATCCCGGCGGCCTCCAGGTCCAGCACCTCGTCGCGCAGGGCCAGGGCCAGCTGCCGCGCCTGCTCTTCCCGCGGCACGTCCTCGCGGGGGAAGGACCACATCAGCATGGTCACCGGCCCCGTGAGCATGCCCTTCATCACCTTGTCGGTCAGGCTCTGGGCATAGCTGATCCAGTCCACGGTCATGGCCCGCGGGCGGCTCAGGTCGCCGTAGATCACCGCCGGCTTCACACAGCGCGAACCATAGCTCTGCACCCAGCCGAAGCGGGTGAACAGGTAACCGTCCAGTTGCTCGGCGAAGTACTCGACCATGTCGTTACGCTCGGCCTCGCCGTGCACCAGCACATCCAGCCCCAGGCGCTCCTGGACCTCTACCGTATGGCGGATTTCGCAGCGCATGGCGTCGTTGTAGTCGTTGTTCGACAGCTTGCCCTGCTTGAACGCCTGGCGGGCCAGACGGATCGACGCGGTCTGCGGGAACGAGCCGATGGTAGTGGTCGGGAAGGCCGGCAGCTTCAACCGCGCGTGTTGCAGCGCGATGCGCTTGGCGAACGGCGCATGACGCTGGCTGTCCGCCGCGCCGACCGCCTTGAGCCGCGCCTGGACCTCGGCCTTGTGGATCCGCGGCGACCGCTCGCGGCTGGCCCGGACCTGGCGACTTGTGGCCAGGGCCGCCTGCACCGCCGGGGCCTGGGGATCGTTCAGGGCATCGCGCAGCACCGAGATCTCACCGCACTTCTGCACGGCAAAGGCCAGCCAGCTTTTCAGCTCGGGGTCCAGCTGGTCTTCCCGGGACAGGTCCACCGGGCTGTGCAGCAAGGAGCAGGAACTGCTGATCCACAGGTTGTCGCCGAAGCGCTCCTGGGCCGCTTGCAGTTGCTGCAGCGCCTGCTCCAGCTCGCAGCGCCAGACGTTGCGGCCGTTGACCAGGCCCACGGAAAGGATCTTGTAGGTCGGCAGGCGGTCGAGCACCTGGGTCAGTTGTTCCGGTGCCCGCACCGCGTCGATGTGCAGGCCGTCCACTGGCAGGCCGACGGCCAGCCCGAGGTTGTCCTGCAGGCCGCTGAAGTAGGTGGCCACCAGCTTTTTCAGTGGCGAGTACTGGAGGATGTGGTAGGCCCGCTCGAAAGCACTCTTCCAGGCCTGCGGCAGGTCGAGGGTCAGGATCGGTTCGTCGATCTGCACCCACTCCACTCCCTGGGCCTTGAGCCGGTTGAGGATTTCACCGTAGACCGGTAGCAGGCGCTCCAGCAGCTCGAGCTTGTCGAAATCCTGGCCCTTGGCCTTGCCCAGCCACAGATAGGTCAACGGACCGATGAGCACCGGCTTGACCCGGTGGCCCAGGGCGTGGGCCTCATCGACCTCGTCGAACAGTTGCTCCCAGTTCAGCTTGAACGACTGGTCGGCGCTGAATTCCGGGACCAGGTAGTGGTAGTTGGTGTCGAACCACTTGGTCAGTTCCTGGGCGTACTGGGTCTTGCCGTGGTCGCCGCCGCAGCAGGAGGCCGAGGCGCCACGGGCCATGGCGAACAGGGTGTCGAGGGTCGGCCGGCCCTGGGCGTCCTGGCTGCCGGCGAAACGCTCGGGGATCACACCGAACGTCAGCGAGTGGGTCAGCACCTGGTCGTACCAGGCGAAGTCGCCCACCGGCAGCAGGTCGATGCCGGCGTCCTTCTGCAATTGCCAGTGCCGGGCCCGCAGCTGGCGCCCGACCTGCTCCAGGGCCGGCCGATCGAGGTCGCCCTTCCAGTAGGCTTCGAGGGCTTTTTTCAGTTCGCGGTCGGCGCCGATGCGCGGGAAACCAAGGGTGTGGGCCAAAGCCATGAGAATGTTCCTCCTTGTAAAAGATGGCGCCATTGTCGACAGCCCACCCAACATGAGACAAACTCAACCTTTTCGTGTTGATCACAAAATTCTCTCATGGAGGCCCTGGTGCTCGAAATCCGCCACCTGAAGACCCTGCACGCCCTGCGCGAAGCCGACAGCCTGGTCGAAGCCGCCGAACGCCTGCACCTGACCCAGTCGGCCCTGTCCCACCAGTTCAAGGAACTCGAGGAGCGGATGGGCATGCCGCTGTTCGTGCGCAAGACCAAGCCCGTGCGCTTCACCAGCGCCGGCCTGCGCCTGCTGCAACTGGCGGACGCCACCCTGCCGTTGCTGCGCGCCGCCGAGCGCGACATTTCCCGTCTGGCGGGCGGCACCGCGGGCCGCCTGCACATGGCCATCGAATGCCACAGCTGCTTCCAATGGCTGATGCCGACCATCGACCAGTTCCGCGACGCCTGGCCGGAAGTCGAGCTGGACCTGGCCTCGGGCTTCTCCTTCGCCCCGCTGCCGGCCCTGGCCCGGGGCGACCTGGACCTGGTGGTGACCTCCGACCCGCTGGAGCTGGCGGGCATCACCTACGTGCCGCTGTTCACCTACGAAGCCATGCTCGCGGTGGCCAACCAGCATCGTCTGGCGAGCAAGCCTTACATCGTCCCGGAAGACCTGCTCAGCGAAACCCTGATCACCTACCCGGTGGAGCACGACCGCCTGGATATCTTCACCCGCTTCCTGGAACCCGCCGACATCGAGCCGGCCCAGGTCCGCACCTCGGAGCTGACAGTGATGATGATGCAGCTGGTGGCCAGCGGCCGCGGCGTGTGCGGCATGCCCCATTGGGCCCTGCATGAATACAGCTCACGGGGTTATGTGAAGGCCAAGCGCCTGGGGGAAAAAGGCCTGTTCGCCACACTGTACGCGGCGATCCGCGCCGACATGCTGGATGCGCCCTATATGCGCGACTTCCTGCTGACCGCCAAGGACACCTCGTTCTCGACCCTGGACGGAGTCAGCGCGGTACGTTGAAAGCCAAGAGCGAGCCTGGGCTCAGGGCGCGGCGCCGACCTCGCGCCACAGGTGCAGCTTGTCGAAATACTCGACGCCGACCCGCACCGCCAGCGGCTCCAGGCCGAACTGGACGAAACCGCAGCGCCGGTACAGGGCCAGGGCGGCGTCGTTGCCGGCGGTGACGGTCAGTTGCATCAGGCGCAACCCGGGGCGCTGGCGCGCCTCCTGCAGCAACGCCTGGATCAGCCGGTAACCCAGGCCGCTATGGCGATAGGACTGCGACACATACAGACCGAACAGCGTGGCTTTGTGCCGGGCTTTTTCCCGGACCTCGAACGCCAGCCCGCCAATGCCCACCAGCTCGCCCTCTTTGAAGGCGCCCAGCAGCAGGTCCAGCGGGCTGCTCAGGCGCGACTTCCACCAGCTCAGGGGCAACACCGCCCGTTCGGCGATGCTGGAGGTGAATGCCTGGGGATGGCGCTCGTACGCCTCGAGCATCAGCGCGCGGTAGGCGCTGGCGTGAGCGACATCGAGGCGTTGGATCGACATCATCAGTCGAGGGTCTGTGGCCCGCTGGTGAACGAGGCACTCTTGATCCGGCCCGCCTCGACTTCATAGATCGCCACGGTCTCCAGGGTTCCTGTGCCTTCGGCAAAGGTCCGGGTGACGATTTCATGATCGATCACCACATTGCCCATCACCGCACGCGAGAGCAGCCGCGCATGCAGGTTCGGCTCCTGGAAACGCAAGGCCGCCCGGGCGCGGATCTGGGCGTGACCGCTGGCCAGCAGGGTCGCCGGATGGGCGTACTGGCAGGCGTCTTCGGCATAGGTCGCGAGCCAGGCGTCCAGGTCCCGGCGGTTGTAGGCGTCGAGTTGGCGCTGGACCACCGCCTGTGCGGAAAAATCATCATTCATCGGGCAATCTCCTATCAGACCGTCTGGCGTTGATCCAGCAGCAAACGCACCGCCAGGCCGGCCAGCACGAAGCCCATGAAATAGCGTTGAGTGACCAGCCACAGCGGGTTGTGCACGAACCAGGCGGCGATGCCCGAGGCGAACAGCGCGATCAGCAGGTTGACGCTGAAGCTCACGCTGATCTGGGTCAGGCCGAGGATGATGCTCTGGGTGAACACCGAGCCGTGTTCCGGGTTGATGAACTGGGGAAAGACCGAGAGGTAGAACACCGCAATCTTCGGGTTCAGGGCGCTGGTGAGAAAGCCCATCAGGATCAGCTTGCGCGACGAGTCCGGCGGCAGCTGCTGGGCCTCGAACGGCGAACGCGCGCCCGGCTTCAGGGCCTGCCAGGCCAGCCACATCAGGTACAGGGCGCCGACCCACTTGAGCACTTCATACGCCAGCGGCACCGCCATGAAGACCGCGGTCAGGCCGATCGCCGCAGCGAACAGGTGGACGAAGAAACCCGCCACCACGCCGACCAGCGAGATCACACCCGCGCGGCGCCCCTGGCAGATCGAACGGGAAATCAGGTAGATCATGTTGGGGCCGGGGGTCAGCACCATCAGCAGCGCGGCGGCGATGAAGATCAACATGTCGTGGATGGGAATCATGATGGGCAATCCTTTGTCCTAAAAAAATCAGGCCGAGGCCAGTTGCGAGGCGCGATAAAACGGCAAGATCAGGTCCCGTGTCAATGGTGCCAAAGTGAGTTCACCGGCACCCTCCGTATCGACCCAGCACACCTCCTCGATTTCCGCGGCGGGCGCGACCTGGGCGCTGTCCAGGTCGAGGCGGAACAGCTCGGCTTCGACCACGAAACCCGGCTCGTTGGCCGCCGGGGCGCAGAAGCGTCCCAGGTAGCGGGCGTCGGCCGGGTCGATGCGCAGCCCGAGTTCCTCTTCCAGTTCGCGGGCCAGGGCGTGGCTCGGCAACTCGCTGGGTTCGATCTTGCCGCCCGGTTGCATGAAGGCCTGGGTGCCGCGCTTGCGCACCAGCAAGGTGCGGCCGTCCGGGCCGACCAACAGGGCCGCGGCAATACGGATAAGGGGGGGTGTAGCGCTTGAAAGCGTCATGAAAAACCTGGAGCGGGGGATGCGGGGCGGCAAGGATCCCATGACTGGCCAGTCGACGTCACGACACAGTCGTCGCCTGTTTTTTCCATACACCCGGCCCGCCGGACCTGCCGTTGCCGGGCCCTCGATACCCAGCGGTTGCCCCGGCCAGGGGATCGCTCGTAAGCTCCAACCTCTGCCGGCCCCCTGAAGCCCATGACAACTACCGACGGCAGGCTGGGTATCGAGTCCCGGGGCAGTCGCCTGCGACCTGTCTCCTGGCCCATGCCTTATGCCAATGCTGACGCGCCGGGGCCGAGCTCTATAACAACAAGATCGTTGGCCAACCTGGAAGAATGAGTCGCAAACAACGAAATCTATAGAGTCCGAACCAAGGAAACCGTATGAGCCTGTCCCTCCTGAGCCGCTACGCCTTCTTTGCTGCCTGCGTGATTTTCACCCTCGCCAGCCTGCCCTTCCTCGAATACGACTGGCTCTGGCCAATCACCCTGGTCACCGCCCTGCTGAGCCTGCTGGGTATTTTCGACCTGCTGCAGAGCCCCCACGCGGTGCGCCGCAACTACCCGATCCTGGGCAATATCCGCTACCTGGTGGAGGGCATTCGCCCGGAAATCCGCCAGTACCTGCTGGAGTCCGATAGCGACGCCCTGCCCTTCTCCCGGGCCCAGCGCTCGCTGGTCTATTCCCGGGCCAAGAACGAAACCGCCGACAAGCCGTTCGGCACCCTGATCGACGTCTACCAGTCGGGTTTCGAGTTCATCGGCCACTCTATGCGCCCGGCGCCTTTGAGCGACCCGAGCGGCTTCCGGGTCACGGTCGGCGGCCCGCAGTGCGCCCAACCCTACTCGGCCTCGGTGTTCAACATCTCGGCCATGAGCTTCGGTTCCCTCAGCGCCAACGCCATCCGCGCCCTCAACCAGGGCGCCAAGCTCGGCAACTTCGCCCATGACACCGGCGAAGGCAGCATCAGCCCCTATCACCGGGAACACGGCGGCGACCTGACCTGGGAACTGGGCAGCGGTTATTTCGGCTGCCGGACCGCCGACGGCCGCTTCGACCCGGAGCGTTTCGCGGCCCAGGCGCAGAATCCCCAGGTGCGGATGATCGAGATCAAGATGAGCCAGGGCGCCAAGCCCGGCCACGGCGGCATCCTGCCCAAGCACAAGGTGACCCAGGAAATCGCCGACACCCGTGGCGTGCGCATGGGCGAGGACTGCATTTCGCCCTCGAGCCACAGCGCCTTTTCCACACCGCTGGAAATGATGCACTTCATCCAGCAACTGCGTGAGCTGTCCGGCGGCAAGCCCATCGGCTTCAAGCTCTGCCTCGGTCACCCGTGGGAATTCATGGGCATCGCCAAGGCCATGCTGGAAACCGGCATCCTCCCCGATTTCATCGTGGTCGACGGCAAGGAAGGAAGCCGCTGATCGATTGATTCGGAGCAGTTCTATGCCGTAGGCCTTGACCTCGTCGGTCGGCTCGCTCGGCTGGTGCGGGTATTCGACTTCCACCAGGTACGGCGGGCGATGGTGCTTGAGCCAGGTGCGGATGCGCACGCGGCTCAGGCCCTGGGCCACGAACTGCAGCTTGCCGTTCTCGCGGCTGGCGTGGTGCACCTTGACCAGGGTGCCGTACTGCGGCAGGGACGAGGTGTCGAAATGCCGTGGATCTTCCGGTGGGTTGTCCATGAAGAACAGCGCCAGCGAATGGTGTTCGGACTTGCTCACCAGTTCCAGGGTTTCGGCCCAGGGCTCTTCGTTGACGATCACTGGCAGCACTTGCGCCGGGAAGAACGGCCGATTGTGGATCGGGATGATGTAGACCTTGTCCGGCAGGTTCTGCCCGGGCAGGGCCAGGCCCGTGCCGGAAGACGGATGAAGTTCGGCGTGTTCCGGGTCGGCGTATTCACTCACGGTGTCGGGAAGTTCTTGCTGGTCGCTCATGGGGCACCTGCGCAATGGGGTATGCAGGGTTAGATGGGGCAGCGGACGAGCGGTTTCAATGGCGCCCGGGGCGGATCAATTATTTCAGTCCTTGTCAGCGGCACGCGGTGCCGTTTCCAAAATGGCGTTTTCGAGGCTGTCATTTCTGCGCTGGAATGCTGGTAAATTGGCAGCGACAGAAAAATGACATTGTAAACCCCCTGATTTTATTGCGTGATCTTCTTGTCTGAGCGGTCTAATCTGGACCGATTAAATGTCGTTGGGGAAGTGGCATTTATTTGACGCATCTTTAGCTGCCCAGAGGGACGCGTAATGATCAAGGGACTTTTCAGCGGAGAGCGGCGGGTGTCGCCGTGGGGGGACCGGGGCGACGACAACGGGGGAGTGGCGGCGAGAGCCGACTCATGAAGTGGCGCCATACGTTCCAGGTAAGGATCACCGGAGTACTGGCGCTGTTGCTGTTGATCGTGATCGGGGTGGTGTATTTCGCCGTCAAGGCCGCGACCAACCATGCGGTGGAGAACCAGGCCCAGGTGCAGTTGCAGACCGGCACCCGGGTGTTCGAGCGCCTGCTCGAACTGCGCGGCCGGCGCTTGCGTTATGGCGTGGACTGGCTGGTGGTGGACGCGGAGTTTCGCCAGGCGGTGATTGACGGTGATTCGGTGGCGATTCTCGAGGCGCTGCGCCAGCATGGCACCGGTACCCGCGGCAGCGAGCTGTTCGTGCTCGGCGGCGAAGGCAGGGTGATCGCCAGCACCCTGGCGGCGATTGCCGAGGGCGAGCAGTTCCCCTACGACCAGGCGCTGCGCACGGCCCTGCGGCAGAACAAGAGCATGCTGATCGTCGCGCTCAAGGGCCAGCCTTACCTGCTGGTCCAGGGCCAGGTGCTGACGCCGCAGCATATGCGCCGGGTGGTCATGGCATTTCGCATGGACGATCTGTTCGCCAGCGAGCTGCGTTCCATGAGCAACCTGGAGGTGTCGTTCCTGACCCTGCAGGAGCGGCGCGCCGGGGAGCTGTTCAGCACCCAGCCGGACATTTTCTGGGCCACCATCATCAGCACCCTGCGCGAGGCGTCATGGCGCTCGCGACCGCAGTTGAGCGATGCCCACGGCAAGCGCTTCCTCAACCAGGCCCTGCAGTTGGCCAATACCGGCGACCCCCATGACCCCAAGGTCCTGGCGCTGCTGCAAAGCCCGCTGGATCACGCGTTGCAGGCTTTCGCACCGCTGGACCGGGAGTTCCTGGCGATTGCCATGGCGGCGTTGGCGATCTCCCTGGTCGGCGCCTTGTTCATGGCGCGCCGGGTGTCGCGGCCGCTGCGGGTGCTGGCCGAGGCGGCCCAGCGCATCGGCGCGGGTAACTACCAGACGCCGGTGGTGCTCAAGCGCAGCGACGAGTTCGGCTTGCTGGCCGAGGCGTTCAACGCCATGCAGAGCGGCATCGCCAGCCGCGAGCAGCAACTGGCCCACAACGCCCTGCATGACCCCCTGACCGGCCTGCCCAACCGCGCCCTGGCCATGGAGCGCCTGAGCAATGCCATCGGTGCCGGGCGCAACGTGGTGCTGCTGTACCTGGGGATCGAGGACTACCGGGCGGTCAATGAAGGCCTGGGCCCGGAAGGGGTGGAGCAGATGATGCTGGAGGTCAGCCGCCGGCTGTCGGAGACGGTGTCCAGCGGGGACACCGCGGCACGCATCACCGCCAACGAGTTCCTGTTGCTGCTGGAGAACACCGAGATCGATGGCGCGGTGGCCATGGCTGATCGGCTGCATACCTTGTTGAGCCGGCCGCAGGCTGTCCATGGCGATGAAGTGCAGCGCCAGGTGTGCATCGGCGTGGCGGTCTACCCCACCGACGGCCAATCGGCGGAAGAGTTGATCAGCCGCGCCGCCATCGCCCGCCACGACGCGGCGGCCCAGCCCGGCTACCTGCAGATCTACCAGCAGGACCGCGACCTGGCCCATCAGCGCCAGGTCGGGCTGATCCGCGATCTGCGCCGGGCCGCGGCGGAAGGCGAGCTGTTCTTGCTGTACCAGCCCAAGCTGGACCTGCGCCACGGCCATGTGCACCAGGCCGAAGCCTTGTTGCGCTGGCAGCACCCGGAGTTCGGCATGGTCTCTCCCGCAGAGTTCATCCCCCTGGCCGAGCGCACCGGCAGCATGAACAGCCTGACCCTGTGGGTGATCGAGGAGGGCATGCGACAACTGGCCGAATGGAACATGCGCGGGCTGCGCCTGCAATTGTCGCTGAACATCTCGGTGGATGACTTGCACGGCCAGGACCTGGCGGCCCGGGTCAGCGTGCTGCTGCAGCGTTATCGGCTGTCGGCCGAGCAACTGATTTTCGAGATCACCGAAAGCGCCATCATGCGTCACCCGGAACAGGCGCTGGAGGTGTTGCAGAGCCTGCGCGACTGCGGCATCAGCCTGTCGGTGGACGACTTCGGCACCGGTTATTCGTCGCTGGCGCAATTGCAGCGGCTGCCGGTGCAGGAGCTGAAGATCGACCAGTCGTTCATCCGCAACCTCGACGAAACCAGCGGCGACGCGGTGATCGTGCGCTCCACCATCGAGATGAGCCACAACCTGGGGCTCAAGGTGGTGGCCGAAGGGGTGGAGCAGGAGCGTAGCCTGCGTTTGCTGGAGCGCTGGCATTGCGACACGGCCCAGGGTTACCTGATCAGCCGCCCGCTGAGCGCCGCGGCGTTCGAGGCGTGGGTGATCAAGTCGCGGGTATCGAGCTGAGCCGCGCGGGAGGGGCGGCCCGGGGACTACGGGCCGGCCATCCGCGGGCGCTGCTGTTCACGGTAGGCCACCTGTCGCGGTAAACCTCGTTCAGGAGGGGCTGGCTTACTGCTTGGTGCACTCGGCGGGGAGCGCTACGACTCCGCCCATGGAGGCGAAGGCGACCATGCCGCCACTGGGCAAGATGCAATTGTATTCGCCGTTGCTGGTGCTGGCGGTGAAGTAGGTCTGGGACGCGTCGCTACGCACATTGGAGACCGTGTTCACGGGCTTGCCGAGGGTGGTCTGGGCGCGGTTCTTGAGGTCGTCGTTGCTGGGTTTGGCGATGGCGCAACCACCCAGGGCGAGGGCCAGGAGGCTGAGCAGGGTGAGGGGGCGGAGGCTGGAATGGAGCTTCATGATGACTCTTCCTTGGCGTTGTTGTGTTTTCCACGGCGCAGCCGCTCCCGACACCGCGCAAGGGCAGCGTTGGGAGGAACGGGTGGTCGGTTGGCACTATAGCGGCGCCGTGGAGGGCGGGTCGATTAGCACAAATGGGCTAATGTCCCTTTGCGATGACGGGCTGTTGCGCTGACAGGACCGGCTGAACGCAGCCGGTCCGGATTCGAGGTTCAGCCCAGCAGGGGGGCCTGCAGGCGCCGGCCCAGGACGTCCAGCAGGTCGCAGCCGTCGCGCAGGGGGATGACGCAGAGTTGGGCGAAATCCTGGAGCAGCGCCGGGTTGCCGAGCAGGTTGTCGTCGCTGGCGATATTTTCCAGCAACTGGGCCACGGCGCGGATGCGGTGGGCGGCGGCCTCGTGCAGCACATCCAGCGGCGCCTCGGTGTCGATCAGCAAGGTGGGGATGCTGCAGTCGTTGCTGGTGAGGGCCATGTAGCGGCGGGGTGGATCAGGCACGATATTTTTCATTGAACTGGCTCCGGGTAGGGATCTGAGCCGCCAACGGCCTTCCTACGGGCTTGGGTGGCAGCCGTGCGCGGGGTAGGAACCGAATACCCAGGGACTCGGCCACGTCGAGACGTGCCCGCGCACAGCCGCCGCGGCTGATCTTACGGGCACCTAAAAAGTGCCGCAATCAGTCGGGACGCGTACGCGCCAAGGGTTATCAAAAGGGTTCCTACGCCCTGTCACTGAATTGGCAGTGACAGGCCAAACCATAGAGTCCGTGGCCCGGCGGGACAAGGTGATGGGATTCGACGCGTGTTGTAAGAATTTTCGCTGCTATCCCCCGCGCCACCACCGCTCCCGGATCAATATTGGACTGTAGCCGCTGCCGAGCTTTAGCGAGGCTGCGATAAGGTCCGCAGGACCTTGGTTCCCGATCTCCCGCCGAACCTCTGGCGTTCTTCAGATCGCCGCGACCGTGCCGGTCGTTCGCAGCCTCGCCAGGGCTCGGCAGCGGCTACATGGCTCTCTATCGCCTGCGGGCTTTGTGGTGGTTGGGCGGGCCTTATCGCGGGCAAGCCTCGCTCCTACAGGGGAGCGCAGTCGGTTGGCTTTGGTAGGAGCGAAGCTTGCTCGCGATGGCGTCGGCACAGGCAACAAAAAAGGCGGCTACCTGTGGGTAGCCGCCTTTTCATTCACCGCCGGTAACGCTTATTCCGACAGTTTATAGGCAATGATGTAGTCGCCCATCTTGGTGCCCAGCGAGCCGTGGCCGCCCACGACCACCAGCACGTACTGCTCGCCGTCCTTGCCGGTGTAGCTCATTGGCGTGGCCTGGCCGCCCGCTGGCAGGCGGGATTTCCACAGTTCCTTGCCGTTGTTCACGTCATAACCGCGGATGTACTGGTCCAGGGTGCCGCTGAGAAAGCCCACGCCGCCGGCGGTGACCATCGAGCCGCCCATGCTCGGCACGCCGATGGGCAGGCCGATCGGGATCGGCGAGCTGTCGCGGCTGGTGCCGTTCTTGTGCTTCCACACCACCTTGCTGGTGGTCAGGTCGATACCAGCCACGTAGCCCCAGGCCGGTGCCTGGCAAGGTACGCCGAACGGCGACATGAACGGATGCATGATCACCGCGTAAGGCGCGCCGGTGTTCGGCTGCACGCCGGAGGTTTCGCTTTCGCGCTTGCTGCCGGCGGCGACTTCGGCGCGCGGCACCAGCTTGGACACGAAGGCCATGTAGTTCGGGCTGGTGAACAGCAGGTGGCGAACCGGGTCGAGCGATACGCTGCCCCAGTTGAACACACCAACGTTACCCGGGTAGATCAGGCTGCCCTGGGTCGACGGCGGGGTGTACTGGCCTTCGTAGCGCAGTTCCTTGAACTGGATGCGGCACAGCATCTGGTCGAACGGCGTGGCGCCCCACATGCCTTTTTCTTCCAGCGGCGGAGCCAGCAGGTTCAGGTCCGAACGGGCCTGGGTCGGCGCGGTGTGGTCGCCTTCGACCGCACCGGTCGGCGCCGGCACTTCACGGATCGGCACGATCGGGGTGCCGTCGCGACGGTCCAGCACATACAGGCTGCCTTGCTTGGTCGGCTGGATCAGCGCCGGCTTGATGCCGTCCGCGGTCTTCATGTCCAGCAGGGTCGGCTGGCTGCCCACGTCCATGTCCCACAGGTCATGGTGAGTGAACTGGTAGTTCCAGCGCAGCTTGCCGGTATCGATGTCTAGGGCCACGGTGCCGGCGCTGAATTTCTCGGCGCCCGCGGTGCGGTTGCCGCCCCACTGGTCAGGCATCTGGTTGCCGAGCGGCAGGTAGATCAGGCCCAGTTTCTCGTCGACGCTGGCCAGGGACCACATGTTCGGCGAGTTGCGGGTGTAGGTCTTGCCTTCCGCCAGCGGAGCGGTTTCGTCGGGGTTGCCGGCGTCCCAGTTCCACACCAGGTGCCCGTCGTGCACGTCGAAGGCGCGGATCACGCCGGACGGCTCGTTGGTCGACTCGTTGTCGGTCACGTGGCCGCCGATGATCACCAGGTTGCGGGTGATGGCCGCCGGCGACGTCGAGTAGTAGCCGCCCGGCGTGAACGGGCCGATACCGGCCTTGAGGTCCACTGCTCCTTTATTGCCGAAGTCTTCGCAGACCTTGCCGGTGTCGGCGTTGATCGCGATCAGACGGGCATCGGCGGTCGGCAGGAACAGGCGACGCGGGCAGCTGGCGGCGATGGCCTGGCCGGCGGCCGAGAGGCTGGCCGGGGTGCTGATGGCGTCGCTCTTGGTGAAGTTGGCTTCGTCGTAGTACGACACGCCACGGCAGGTCATGTGCGCCCAGCCACGGAAGTCATCGCCGTTCGGGCCCTGGATTTTCGGGTCGAAACGCCAGATTTCCTTGCCGGTGTCCGGGTCCAGCGCCAGCACCTGGCTGTGGGCGGTGCAAGCATAGAGCTTGCCGTTGACCTTCAGCGGGGTGTTCTGGTTGGTGATTTCCACCGGGTCCTTGGCGGTCGGCATGTCGCCGGTGCGGATGCGCCAGGCTTCCTGCAGCTTGCCGATGTTGGCCGGGGTGATCTGCTTCAGCGGCGAGTAGCGGTCGCCGAACTCGGTACGGCCATAGGCCTGCCAGTCGCCCTCGGGCATGGCTGGCGCAGCGCTGGTGGTGTCGGCGGTTTCACGGCCCAGTTCGCCCGAGATCTCGCCCGGGTGGGTGAACTGGCTGCCGATCGCGGCGCCACCGGCCAGGACCACGGCCACGCCCAGTACCGCGGTACCCAGCGGCGCCGGGCCGTTACGCAGCAGCGGACGACGGAACCAGGGCAGCAGCAGGACCACGCCCAGGGCGAAGAACAGCGACAGGCGCGGCACCAGTTGCCACCAGTCCAGGCCGACTTCCCACAATGCCCAGACGGAACTGGCGAACAGCACCACGCCGTACACCAGCAGGGCCGCGCTACGGCCTGCCAGCAGCAGGACGCCGCTGATGACCAGGCCGATACCGGCCAGCAGGTAGTACAGCGAGCCGCCGAGCATGCTCAGCTTGATCCCCCCGGCCAGCAAGGCCAGGCCCATTAGCAGCAGCAGGATACCGAGCAGGCTCGGTAGCAGGCGGCTCGGACTTGAAGCACCTTGAGTGCTCATAGTGTGGTTCTCCGTGACGGTTAAGGTAGTCCCGCGCTTGTTCACTGTAGATGACGATCAGGCGCGGGCATGGTTCAGCGGTATAGGGGGAAAACAGTTTTGTTCAGATTGGGCCAGCCCCCGGGCGATCAGAACGAGCTCTGGATCTTGAGCCCGCCGATCAGCGCGTCGTCGACCCGGTCCACGCCACCCGGGTGGCGGATGTATTGCAGGTTCGGGCGCACGGTCAGCCAGTTGGTGACGTGCACGCCGTAGTACAGCTCGGCGCTGTATTCGGTGTCCTGGGGCGGCAGGTAGGCCGGGTTGTCGTAGTCCTGGATGAGGTTGGCCTGGTTGGTCGCCTCGGCATTCTTGCGGTAGGCCGGGTTGACGTGGACCCGGGCCATGGCGAAACCGATGTCGTCCTTGGCGCGGGCGTCGAACAGGCCCTTGTAGACCAGGCCGGCCTGGACGTAGTTGTCGATGGCGTTGGTCTTCTTGTCGTGCATCGTCGCGTTGGCGAACAGGCTCAAGCCCCGGGAGTGGTCGCTGGCCAGGCTGGTGATCTGCTGTTGCGCCCCCAGCCACAGGCCGTGCTTGCTCGAGCTGCTGCGATAGGCTTCGCCGCTCAGGGCGGCCGGCTGGCCGTTGCTGTCCTTGTAGACGTCGGTGGCCTTGGCGCTGCTGTAGTAGTAGCCGGCGCGGTATTCGCCTGGGAGGTCGTTAAGTTTCGGTGTCCACACCAGTTCCACCGGCAACAGGGTGCCCTGGGTGCCGCTGCCGCTCAGCTTGAAGCCGTTGCCGCGTTCGAGGTTGGACGGGTTCTGCTCGAAGGCGCCGATCTGCGCGTAGAGCTCCGGGGTCAGGTGATACTTGACCCGCAGCGCCCACTGGCTGACCGGCCAGTTGTACCAGATGCCGCCGACCCAGTTGCCGACCTGGGAGCCGCAGAACGCCAGGTTCTGGAAGTCGCAGGGGAAGCTGTTGAAGTCTTCGCCCTCGCCGAAACGGCCGACCTTGATGTCCAGTTTCCGGTCGAGGAATTTCTGCTGGTACCACATCTGCGTCAGGCGCCAGGTCTGGCCGCGGCCCCAGACTTCCTGGGCCGAGGTGAAGCCGCCGACCCGCGGGTCGTTGATGCGGTCGTTGCTGATGTTGTCGCCGTCGCGCTTGGTCACCGTCAGTTGGAATTCGGCATCGTTCCAGCCGAGGATCTTGTCCAGGTCCAGGTGACTGCCGAAGGCGAACTGGTCGCTGAAGCGTGCGGTGCGGTCATGGTCGTAGCCGCCATGCAGGTTGGAGCCCATTTCGCCGACAAAGTCGATCTTGAAGTCGTAGCCTTTTTTCGCCAGCTCGGTGCGGGCGCCGTTCCAGTCGCCGAGCATCCACGGCGACTCGCTGTCGAAGGCCGGAGCGGCCTGGGCGCAGGTGGCCAGGCCCAGGGCGCCGAGCAGGGTCAGGGTCCTGGGCAGGATGGCAGGGTAAGAGACAGCGCTGTCTTTATAGGTTTTAACGTCAGGCATACAGTGAAATCTTGGTCTTGTTCAAGGAAATGGGCAGGCAAGCGAAGGCTCGCGTGGCTCGGTTCGCCATGGCGCGAGCACGCTGATACAGCTGAGGCAAAAGGCAGGATTAAAGGTTTCAGCTTGAGCCGCGCGAAGGATAAAACAGCCCGCTAGGCCAGAGAAAGGGCTTTTGTTGACATGGATCATTTCGGATTCGGTAACAGTGCGCTCTCCCGCTACGTTGCGCACCGGGAAAACCTTGGCGCGCGACGGCCCCTTGCAGGCCGCCGCGCGAGTGGCCTTTAGAAGGTGGTGCGCAAGCCGACCTCGATGCTGCGTCCCTGGGCCGGGGCGATGTCGCGCAGGATCGAGCTGGCGTAACGCACGGTCTGGTTGGTCAGGTTCTCGCCCTTGACGAAGGCCAGCCACTGGCTGCTGCCGATATCGAAGTGGTAACCGGCGCTGGCGCCCAGGGTGGTGTAGCCGTCGGTGCCGCTTTCGTTGTCCGGCACGCGACCTTGGCTGGCAGCGTGTTCCACATCGATGCGCGCCTGCCAGCGGTCCAGTTCCCATAGCAGGCCGCTGTTCAGGCGCAGCGGGGCGATGCGCGGCAGGGCCTGGCCGTTGTCCAGGTTCTTGGCGCGGGTGTAGTCGCCGGACAGTTCCAGGGCGAACTTGCCGTAGGCGCCTTCGCCGAGTTGCCAGCGGTCCTGGGCCTCGATCCCGGCGAAGCGCGCGCGCACTCCGGAGTAGCGGTATTCCGGCATGCCGCCGGCGTCTTCCTCGCCTTCGTCGTTCAGGGTACGGCCGCTGCCGAGCAGCCCGATGTAGTTGGAGAAGTGGCTATAGAACACCCCGACGCTGCCTTTGTGGGTGCCGTTGTCGAAGCGCAGGGCCAGGTCGCTGGATACGGCCTTTTCCTTCGACAGGTTGGCGTCGCCGACTTCATAGGTGCCGGTGGCCACGTGGGCGCCGTTGGCGTACAGCTCGTAGAAGGTCGGGGCGCGTTCGGTGTAGCCCAGGGTGGCGGCCAGGGACCAGATCGGGGTCAGGGTGTAGACCGCGCCGGACGACAGGCTGCCGGCGGTGAAACTGCTGGAGCTATCGGCCCGGCTGAAGCGTTCGTTGCCTTTGCCGTCCGGGTCGACGCGGGTGTGTTCCAGGCGCCCGCCGAGGCTGAGTTTCAGGCGTTCGCTGGCCTGCAGTTCTTCGAGGACGAACAGCGCGGCGCTGTCGGTGTCGGTCTGCGGTACGAAGGCTTCTTCGCCGAGGGCGGAAAATTCGCTGCGGGTGACTTGGGCGCCGACCACGCCATTGAGTGGGCCCAGAGGCTGGTGGCGGGCTTCGACCCGGGCTTCGTAACCCTTGTTCTTGAAGATAGTGCCGGTCTCGCCGCCTTCGATTTCCCGGTGCTCGTAATCGGTGTAGCCAGCGTCGAATTTCAGCGAGCTGAAGGGGCCGTCGAGGTTGCGCAGTTCCGAGGCGAAGGCGTAGTGATCCTGCTTCATGCGGATGCGCACGTCGTCTTCAGCCGGCGAGCCGTAATTGGAGTCGTAGTTGCTGTAGGACAGCCCGGCGTAACCGTCGTCCCAGGTGTAGGAACCGCCGACGGCGCCGCCGTCCTGACGGCCGTCGCTGTTGCCCAGGCGGCCTTTCTTGCCGTCGCCGTCGTCGCTGGCCGGGGCGTGGCGGCTGCGGGCGTAGCCGGGGATTTTCAGGTCGTTGAACTGCCGCGAGTTGGCGTCCAGGTGCAGGGCGAAGGTGCCGTTGCCGGCTTCCAGTTTACCGGCGCTGCTGCGGGTGGTGTCGGCGCCGCCGTAGCGCAGTTCGCCGGCGCCGTGGATGCCTTCGATGGCGGCGGTGGGGATGCGGTTGTCGAAGGTATTGACCACCCCGCCGATGGCGCTGCCGCCGTACAGCAGGGCGGCCGGGCCGCGGACGATCTCGATGCGCTCGACATTGACCGGGTCCAGCGGCACGGCGTGGTCGTAGGACAGCGACGAGGCATCCAGGGCGCCGACGCCATTGCGCAGCAGGCGGATGCGATCGCCGTCCAGGCCGCGAATGATCGGCCGGCTGGCGCCCGGGCCGAAGTAGGACGACGACACGCCCGGCTGTTTGTTCAGGGTTTCACCGAGGCTGCCCTGCTGTTGCAGGGTCAGGTCGTCGCCTTCCAGGACTGTGCTCGGCGCGGCGGTCTGTTGGCTGCCCAGCGGGTTGGCGGTGATGACCTGGGGTTGCAGCTCCAGGGCGTGGGCCTGGGAAGCGAACAGCAAGGCGGCGGACAGTGGCGTCAGGCGCCAGCGTAAAGAGCGAGAAGGGCGGGGGACGGAGCGGGACATCGGTCATTCCTTGGCGAGCGTAGCGCGGCGCGCTTTGGGTCAAAAGAGATCAGGCGTGACACGGCGAGGTGTCTGGATCAGGGGTTTGTTTTGTATTGATACAATATAACATCTCTTTTTGTGCAAAAAGAAAGGAACTTTTTCAGACACCCTTCTTCTGTAGGAGCAAGGCTTGCCCGCGATGAACGATGACGCGGTGCATCAGGTACTACGCGTTGCCCTCATCGCGGGCAAGCCGCGCTCCTACGGAATCACCGGCGTCCGGGATCTCGCCTACAGTTACTCAGGATCCGCACCGGCCCTTCCACCGGACCGAACCCTCGGCTAAGGTGCGCGACTTTCCTTTTCCTCTTGCTCGAAGGCCCGGCATGACTGCAACGAACAACGACCCGCTGCACGGCGTCACCCTGGAACAGATCCTCAAGGCGCTGGTGGAGCACTACGAATGGCGGGGCCTGGCCGAGCGCATCGATATCCGTTGCTTCAAGAGCGACCCGAGCATCAAGTCGAGCCTGACCTTCCTGCGCAAGACGCCCTGGGCGCGGGAGAAGGTCGAGCAGCTGTATGTGAAACTGCAGCGCACCAAACGCCCGCTCTAAGGACTGTCGATGGCGGTCGAGCCAGTTTTTCCCACAGGCGGCAAACGGCTGTTCACCGCGCTGGCGGCGTTGCTCGGTTGGACGGGGCTGACGATCCAGCTGTACCTGATCCTTTATCTGCGCTGGACGGTGGAAGCCAGCCTGCTGGGCGGGCTGATCAACTTCTTCAGTTTTTTCACCGTGCTCAGCAACACCCTGGTGGCGGTGGTGCTGACCTGTGCCCTGAACCTGCGCAGCTCGCGCGGGCAGCGGTTCTTCCTGCAACCCTGGGTCAGCAGCGGGGTCGCCGTCAGCATCCTGGTGGTGGGGCTGGCGTACAACCTGTTGCTGCGTCATCTGTGGCATCCCCAGGGCTGGCAGTTCGTCGCCGACGAGTTGCTGCACGACGTGATGCCGCTGCTGTTTCTCGTCTACTGGTGGTGCTGCGTTCCCAAGGGTCGCCTGGGGCTGCGGCATGTGGCCGGGTGGATGCTCTACCCGCTGCTGTACTTCGTCTATGTCCTGCTGCGCGGGCATGGGCTGGGGCTGTACCCCTATCCCTTTATCGATGTGGGCAAGCTGGGGTATGGGCAGGCGTTCATCAATGCGCTGGAGATTCTGGCGGGGTTCGTGCTGGTGGCGTTGGTACTGGTGGGCGTTGATCGGTGGCGGGGGAGGGCTGCCGGTTCGATGGCGTCTGGTTGAGCGTCATCGCGGGCAAGCCTTGCTCCTACAGACAAACGCAATCCTGTAGGAGCGGCCGGTCGACGCTCGATTGCCCGCGATAGGCGGCAGAGCCGCCGCTCTTATTCTTCCTCGCTGTTGTCCAGGCGCCAGTAACCGACGGCCTTCACGAACTCATCGTCCAGCCGGTGCTCGTCCAGCAGCACCCGGCGCACCTGCCGCGAGACTTTGCTTTCCGTGGCGACCCAGGCATACAGCTTGCCGCCCGGCAGCGGCAACCCGCGCACGGTGTCGATCAGGTCCTGGCCGCTGTCGCGCTCGACCCAGATCACCTCGACCTGCGCCGCGCTTTGCAAGCTTTGCCGCTCGGCGGCGTCCTGCACCTCGATCACCGCCAGCACCCGGCGTCCGGTCGGCAACTCTTCCAGGCGCCGGGCAATGGCCGGCAGCGCGGTTTCATCGCCGATCAGCAGGTAGCTGTCGAAGATATCCGGGACGATCATCGAGCCGCGGGGGCCGCCGATGTGCAGGAACTGGCCAGGGGCGGCCTGTTCCGCCCAGGTCGAGGCGGGGCCGTCGCCGTGCAGGACGAAATCGATATCCAGTTCGCCGATGTCCAGGTCGTAGCGCCGGGGTGTGTAGTCGCGCATGGCCGGCATCGCGCCGTTGTCCTTGCCCGGGCCCAGCACCAGGGTTTCCAGGGCGGCCTGCTGTTCGGCGTTCTGCGGGAACAGCAGCTTGATATGGTCGTCCGTGCCCAGGCTGATGAAGCCGGCGAGTTCCGGCCCGCCCAGGGTAATGCGGCGCATGCGCGGGGTCAGGTCCACCACCCGCAGCACTTCCAGGCGACGGCGTTTGATCTCGTGGCTGACCCGGTGAATGGTTTTCGAGTGGTCTGCAGTCATTGCGCTGATTCCTTGGTGGATGGGCCATCGACGATGGCGCGGGCGGTGTCGTTCAGCAGGTCGCGGACCCGCACGATTTCCTGTGGGTTCCAGCGCCCGTGGTGCATCTGCAGGGCATGGCGCAGGTTGTGCACCGCTTCGTGGATTTCCGCCGGACGATCGTGGCCGCGCAGCGAGCGCTTGCTGACATCGATGCGCATGCGCACGCCGTCCAGGGCAATCGCCTGGTCTTGCAATGACTGACGGCCGACGTCGGTCACGCTGTAGCGTTTTTTCCCGCCTTCGGCGTCGCCGCTGATCAGTTCGCTCTCTTCGAGGAAGGTCAGGGTCGGGTAGATCACGCCCGGGCTCGGGCTGTAGGCGCCGTCGAACATGCCTTCGATCTGGCGGATCAGGTCATAGCCGTGGCACGGCTGCTCGGCGATCAGCGCCAGCAATAGAAGCTTCAGGTCGCCGGGGGCGAACACCCGTGGCCCGCGGCCGCCGCGCTCACGCCCGGGGCGCCTTTCGAAACCGTCATGGCCGTCACCGTATTCGCGGTGGGGGTGGTGGCGTTCTCTCATGTTCTCTTCCTCCTGTTCGGTTAAGACATAACTTAAGATATATCTTAAAAAATGCGCAAGTACTTCTGCGCGGACCAGGCCGGCCGTTTGTCGGGGAGGGGGGAATTGAGACAGCCTGTAGCCGCTGCCGAGCGTAGCGAGGCTGCGATTGAGGTGGGCGGCATTCCGACGCAGTCCTCGCAAAACCAGACAACCCCGTTGTACCTGAAGCAACGGGGTTGCCTGGTTTGCGGCCGCTTCGCGACCGATCGCAGCCTCGCTACGCTCGGCAGCGGCTACAGGACGAAGGCGTCTTTCAGCGCTGGGCCAGGTTGCCCAGGCATTGGGTATTGCTGCCCGGTTGCAGGTACGGCGTGAGGAGCGGCGCCATGCCCTTGAGCACCTGGACCGGCAAGGCCGAGGTGAACTTGAAGGCCTGGGCCGAAGCGCCCGGCACATAGGCGGTCAGGGTGCCGAAGTGGTGTTCGCCGATGTAGAACACGAAGGTGGCGGTGCGGTTGATGGATTTCGAGCTGAGAACCCGTCCGCCGGAGCCGATGGCCTCGATGCGGTTGTCGCCGGTGCCGGTCTTGCCGCCCATGGCCAGCGGGGTGCCGTCGGCCAGCTTGAAGCTGCCGGAGACGCGCTTGGCGGTCCCGGCGTCCACCACTTGCGACAAGGCGCCCTTCAACGCGGTGGCCACGTCCGAAGGCATCACCCGCTTGCCCTCGGCCGGGTCGTTGATCAGCTGGGTTTCATAGGGCGTGCCGGCGGCGAAATGCAGGCTGTCGATGCGCAGGGTCGGCATGCGCACGCCGTCGTTGAGGATGGTGCCGACCAGTTCGGCCAGGGCCGCGGGACGGTCGCCGGAACTGCCGATGGCGGTCGCCAGCGAAGGCACCAGGTGGTCGAAGGGGTAGCCGACTTTCTGCCAGCGCTGGTGGATGTCGAGGAACGCCTCGATTTCCAGCATGGTGCGGATGCGGCTGTCCCGCGCGCTTTTATGCCGGCTCTTGAACAGCCAGCTGTAGACCTCCTGGCGTTCGA
Organism: Pseudomonas sp. NPDC089530; assembly: GCF_050280705.1. Classification (NCBI taxonomy): domain Bacteria; kingdom Pseudomonadati; phylum Pseudomonadota; class Gammaproteobacteria; order Pseudomonadales; family Pseudomonadaceae; genus Pseudomonas; species Pseudomonas sp. NPDC089530. The sequence goes on from NZ_JBNNVU010000025.1 coordinate 59,017, forward strand.
ACTCGCTGGCCTTGACGATCTGGCTGAACTTGGCGTCGGGGTTGTTCAGCAGGTAGCCGAGCAGCCACAGGTCCAGTGGGTGCACCTTGGCGATGTAGCCCTGATCGGGCAGGTCGTAGGCGCCGGGGCCGTAGCTGGAATAGAGCTTGTCGAGACGTTCGTCGGTGAGTTTTTCCGTCAGCTTGGCGCCCTTGAGGTGCGAGCGCACAAACGTGTTGAAACTCTCCTGACTGGCTTCCGGCAACAGGTAGCGGTGCACGGCCGCCAGGCGGATCGGCGTCGGGTGCATGCTGTCGAGGAAGGTGTCCAGGCGCTCCTGGGTGTCCTTGTTGCGGTACTTCTTCCAGAACCGCAGCAGGAACGAAGTGCCTTCGCGGTCGGCGAACTTGGCCAGGTATTCCTGGCGCCGCGGGTCGCCGTCGTCCTTGAGCAGGGCGGCGCTGTTGCTGGGGCCGGCATAGGTGCTGTAGCGCACCAGGTCGCGCATCAGGCGGATGAACGGCAGGTTGATGGATTCGCGCAGGGCGTCGCGCAGGGTCACCATGCGCCCGTTGTCCTCCTTGCGGAAGTTGTGAAAGGTATGCAGTCCGCCGCCGGTGAAGAAGCTCTCGCCGGGGCTGGCCGAGTATTTGCGGTCCAGGGCCGCCTCGAGCATTTTCGGCAGGCTGCGGTCGTTGTTCTGGATCAGGTAGTCCACGGCCCAGCGGCTCAGGCGGTCCTGCTCGGCGATCTCGACTTTCTTCAGTACCGCGGGGGCTTCGGCGCCGTAGCGGTCATGCAGCTCGGCCATGATCTGCAGGTAGGTGGTCAGCACTCGCAGCTTGGCGGTGGAGCCCAGCTCCAGCTTGCTGCCTTCGTTGATGTCGAAGGGCTGGTCGGTACTGTCGGTCTGCACCCGCACCCGCGAACCGTCCGGCGTCAGTTCCAGCAGGGTGAAGCTGTAGCGCACCTGGGTGGTGCTGGTGGGGGTCAGCAGGCGTTCGCCGAGCAGGCCGGTCTGGGCGGCGAACTCGGGGTCGGCCAGGTGCTTGAGGTAGTCGGTGGCCTGGCGTTGCAGGTCGCTTTGCAGGGTGCTGGTGGCCGATAGGTCGAGACGGTCGAGGTCGTACAGCGGCCGGTTGAGCAGGCCGGCCAGGCGGCTGCGGGCGACGCTGATGCCCTTGTTGGTCTCGATCGGCTGGATCGTCGGTTGCTGCACCCAGTCGCGGAAGGTGACCGTGCTCGCCAGGGCGGCGGCCGACAGCGGCGCGTCGATCACGCCGTTCTGGGTCAGCAGGCGGATATGGCTGTCGGTCAGTTCGGCCAGCTCCTGGCGACCTTTGGCCAGGTAATGCGAAGGCCGGCGCTGGGCGATCATCAGCGACAGCACCTGGCGCAGGGCCAGGCCGCGCTGCGCCAGGCTTTGCGGATCGTTGGCGGTGCCCGCCAGTTGCTGGTTGACCAGGGCGAAATCGGCGCCGTACCAGACCCGCAGCCCTTCGGCCATGCCGTGCACTTCGCCGTGGCCGGGCACGGCCGACAGCGGCACGCTGTTGAGGTAGTCGCGGATGATCCGCCGCCGGGCCTCAAGGGTCTGCTGGCCACCCTGGTAGGCGCGCACGCTGGCGGAAACCATCTGGCGGATCTTTTCCGCGCCGGAGACGGTCAGCCCGTCCGGCGAGTGGCGGTATTTCTCCAGCTGGGTCGCCAGGGTGCTGCCGCCGGCGGTCTGCCCGGGCAGGTGCAGCAGCTTGGCCACTTGCGACCAGGCGGCCTTGGCGAAGCGCGGCCAGTCCACCGCCGGGTTGGCCAGGGGCTGTTCGGGGTCGAGCAGTTCGCGGTTCTCGATGAACAGCAGGCTGCGCACCACCACTGGCGGGATGGCGGCAAAGTTCGAATAGAGCTGCTGCGGGTACTTGAACTGATAGAGCGGTGCGGCGCGGCAATCGGTGATCGACAGCCCGGCCTGGATTTTCTCGGCATAGGGCACGAAAAAGCCGCTTTCGCTGTAGTTCATCAGCGAGTCGGAGAAACGGGTCTGGGCCTGCACCACATAACCGCGCTTGAGCAGGCGCGGCAGAAACTCATCGAGGGCGCTGTAGCCCAGGCGTTTGTCGAAGGGGCCGGCACCAGGGTAGACGATGGCGTCGCTGGGCCCGGGGGCCATGGAATAGCTCAGGTCCGCGGCGAATCGGCTGAACTCGCGGGCCTGCAGTTTCGAGGTGCGGATTTCCTTGGACGCGGCGAACCCCAGGGCAATCAGCCCCATCAGCAGCAATAGCCAGAACAGCCGCCACCAATGCCGGCTGGCGCGGGGTTTTTCAGGGATAGGCGCTTCTTCCACGCGATCAGTTGGCACCACGGTATTACTCGAATCGGTCTGCCACACAGCACCCATAGTCGACTGATCCATTCACGCAGATTGATCGGACTTGTCTGAAGCTTAGACGGTGGTGGGCAATGGTGAAAAATTTGTGATCGCCCTGAAAGCATTCACCGGCGGCCCACTGTCCTCCCTCTGGAGGGCAACTGGGAGAAGCCTGAGATAGAGCCATCGAAACCGGTAAATACGCCCTAGGTAGGGGCATGACGCTGCACCATGGCTGTGCAATACTCGACGCCGTTCAAAAATGACAAAAGGCGAAAATCTCAGGTAATGCTTTGCCGCAAAAGCCGCGAATACCGAGATTTCTCTCTGAATTCAGCTGTTTTTAGAGTGAAAAAGCCTCTCATGAGCTTTTTATACTGCACGCCCCACTGATCTTGCAGGATTTGTCCTACAAGACGGGTCGACCCACAAGGTCGATCCGGTCAGGCCGGCACGGGTTATCCACCCGTGCCTTGCCGATTCGGTGGCTCATATCCAATAACAAGATGAGGTTGTATCCCCATGCCAGTTGGCAACCACCTGCCCCAAGGCGAGACCGCTAACGGCGGCCCGCTGAAACGCGAACTCGGTGAACGGCATATTCGCTTGATGGCGCTTGGCGCCTGTATCGGTGTCGGTCTGTTCCTCGGCTCGGCCAAGGCCATCGAAATGGCCGGCCCGGCCATCATGCTGTCCTACATCCTCGGCGGCCTGGCGATCCTGGTGATCATGCGCGCCCTCGGCGAGATGGCGGTGCATAACCCGGTCGCGGGTTCCTTCAGCCGTTACGCGCAAGACTACCTGGGCCCGTTGGCGGGCTTTCTCACCGGTTGGAACTACTGGTTCCTGTGGCTGGTGACCTGCGTCGCGGAAATCACCGCGGTGGCGGTGTACATGGGCATCTGGTTCCCCGATGTGCCGCGCTGGATCTGGGCCCTGGCGGCCCTGGTGAGCATGGGGTCGATCAACCTGATCGCGGTCAAGGCCTTCGGTGAGTTCGAGTTTTGGTTCGCCCTGATCAAGATCGTCACCATCATCGCCATGGTCATCGGCGGCGTCGGCATCATCGCCTTCGGTTTCGGCAACGACGGTGTGGCGCTGGGGATCTCCAACCTGTGGACCCACGGCGGCTTCATGCCCAACGGCGTGACCGGCGTGCTGATGTCCTTGCAGATGGTGATGTTCGCCTACCTGGGCGTGGAGATGATCGGCCTCACCGCCGGTGAAGCGAAGAACCCGCAGAAGACCATCCCTAACGCGATCGGCTCGGTGTTCTGGCGCATCCTGCTGTTTTATGTGGGCGCGCTGTTCGTGATCCTGTCGATCTACCCCTGGAACGAAATCGGCACCCAGGGCAGCCCGTTCGTGATGACTTTCGAGCGTCTGGGCATCAAGACCGCGGCCGGCATCATCAACTTCGTGGTGATCACTGCGGCGCTGTCGTCCTGCAACGGCGGCATCTTCAGCACCGGGCGCATGCTCTACAGCCTGGCGCAGAACGGCCAGGCCCCGGCCAGCTTCGCCAAGACCTCGAACAGCGGCGTACCGCGTCGCGCGCTGCTGCTGTCGATCTTCGCCCTGCTGCTGGGCGTGCTGATGAACTACCTGGTGCCCGAGAAAGTCTTCGTCTGGGTGACGTCCATCGCCACCTTCGGCGCGATCTGGACCTGGGTGATGATCCTCCTGGCCCAGCTCAAGTTCCGCAAAGGCCTGAGCCCGAGCGAGCGTGCGGGCCTGAAGTACCGCATGTGGCTGTACCCGGTCAGCTCCTACCTGGCCCTGGCGTTCCTGGTGCTGGTGGTGGGGCTGATGGCCTACTTCCCGGACACCCGCGTGGCGCTGTACGTGGGCCCGGCGTTCCTGGTGCTGCTGACGGCGCTGTTCTATCTGCTCAAGCTGCAACCGAACGACGCACAACAGGGCGCGGTGCGCTCGGCGTCGTAAGCACGACCGTCGATAGCAGAAAAAGCCCCGGTCGGTGACCGGGGCTTTTTTATGCGGGCGATGCTGCCGTGGTTCCAGGTTTTATCCTGGTGCACCCTGGGCAGATCGCCCCGGGGTCAGCCTCCCAACTGCCCCGTGGTGTCGGCATCGAAGGTGGTTTTCACCCGTTGCGCGGCGGGCGCCAGCAGGGCCAGCAGCGCGGCCTCGCTGTACAGCTTGGTGCTCGCCAGGTGCTTGGGCGTCGGTTCGATCGGGATCAGCACGTCTTCATCGCTGGCGTGCAGCCAGATTGCCGCGACATGCAGCGCCGAGACGAACAACAGGCGCAGTTCGTAGGTCCGGCCCTGGAGGTGCGGGGTGTTTTCCGCCAGGTTCAGCGCATTGACCGTGGCCGCTGCCAGGGCGCCGTGGTTCAGTGACGCGAACTCGACCTGGCCGCCGACTTGCGCCAGCTGGGCGTCGGCAATCGATACCCCGTCGCTGAACACCAGGTAATGCCAGTCTCCCAGCGTGGCCTGTTTGAGCCCTTTGCCCTGAGCCAGGTCGTCCAGGCTCAGGGAGTAACCACGGTAAGGCTCGGAAAGGCTTACCTTGGCGGCCGTGGCCTGGGCGAACTGGCGATTGACGCCAAACCCTTTGCTCTGCAGGGCGGCCTGGAGCGCCGGGCGCAGGACCTGGGCGCCGTTGGCGGGCGCCTTGGGATAAATCAGTTGCATGCGGGCCTCCTAGTTTTTCCGGGTGAAGTAAGTGTGGGTCCAGTTGCCGCCGCCGTTGTACGAGCGGGGAAAGGTGTTCAGGGCGCGGGTCGAATAACCGTAGATGGAGTCCGCCACCAGCACGTAGCCACCGTTGGTGCCATGGATCGCCAGGAAGTGCGCGCCGCCGCCGAACCAGGCGCAGCGCAGGCCAACCGGGCGTCCCTGGTTGATCTGGTTTTCGATGGCCGACATCTGCAGCGAGCCCTGGTTCATGCCGCCAAAGCTGCGGGTGGTGCGCAAGGCGGAGTCCAGGTAGCCGTACACGTTGCACGGCCCCGGCTGGCTGCAGCACGAATTGCGGCCCAGTTCGGCGTTGGCGACCCCGCACTGGGTCCAGGTGCCGGTCCCGTAATACAGGCCGACCGAGGCCGACAGGGCGGCCCAGCACCAGTTGGTCTGGGTCTGCTGCTGAATGTTGAAGTTGAGACGGGCGGCCAGGGCGGCATGCTCCGCGCCGTCCAGGGCCTCGCTCAGCCCGGCGTCGAGCAGGTGGCTGGCCAGGCATCTTGGCAGTGCCTGGGCAGGGCCCGTGCGGGTAAAGGGTGTGTCTTCAAGGGTTAGCATTTTCATCCTCCATGAGTGAAAACAAGCGTCCAGCTTGTGTCGTTATTGCGTGTTTCGATAAAGCGCTTTTCTCAAGCCCTGACCGGCTGGTAGGGGTTGCCATCCTCGATGGCCGGCTCCGGTCGGGCTCAGGGGTAACCTTAGTTGCGATATGCGTTTGTGCAAGCATTTTTATGCGCTAATGCATTTTATTGGCAGCAAGCCGTTCGGCTTGAGGCAGCAGGGAAGGGCGCTTGAATGGCAGCGGCCCAGGCAGGGCGGGCGTTGTAGCGTGTTGGAAGGGGCTGGCCGGCAGCGTCGTGGCCCATGACCGCAGGTCTGAAAAAATGCGGATCAGTGGTTTTTGCCAGTCGCGGGCGGAAAAAACCTGCCATACAAGTTGTGCAGCTCCAACGTGGGGGAGTCACCATGAGGCCCTTTTGGAAGGGAATCTCCAGATACACGGCCATCGGCGTCGTCAACACCCTGATTCACTGGCTGGTGTTCTTTTTACTGAGCCTGGTGGCCGGTATCAGCCAGGCGCTCAGCAACCTGGCGGCGTTCTGCGTCGCGGCCTCGTTTTCCTTCTGTATGAACGCGCGCTACACCTTCGCCGCCAAGGTGTCGGTGGGCGGCTATCTGCTGTTTCTGGGGGGCATGGGCGTGCTGAGCCTGGGCGTCGGGCATGCCGGGGATGTGTGGCAACTGCCGGGCTTGCTGACGGTGGTGGCATTTTCGGCCTTGAGCCTGGTGTGCGGCTTTCTGTTCGCCAAGTACCTGGTGTTTCGCGAGTGCGAGCCATGAACATCTCGCTGATCGTCCCGGTGTTCAACGAAGAGCAGGCCATCGGCCTGTTCTATCAGGCGGTGCGTCGCGAGCTGCGGCTCGGGCCCGGCGAGGTCGAGATCGTGTTCGTCAACGACGGCAGTTCCGACCGCACGGCCGACGAGGCCAAGGCCCTGGCGCAGACGGACGCCCAGGTGCTGGTGATCAACTTCTCGCGCAATTTCGGCAAGGAGCCGGCCTTGTTCGCCGGGCTGGAGCATGCCACCGGCGATGCGGTGATTCCCATGGACGTCGACCTGCAGGACCCGATCAGCGTCATCCCGCGCTTGCTCGAGGAGTGGCGCAAGGGCGCCGACGTGGTGCTGGCCAAACGCCGCCGGCGCGCCGCCGACGGTTATCTGAAACGCTACAGCGCGACGCTGTTCTACCACCTGCTGAACCGCATCGCTTACACCCGGATCGAGGAAAACGTCGGCGATTTCCGGCTGATGGATCGCAAGGTGGTCAATGTGATCCGCACCCTGCCGGAGCATCAGCTGTTCATGAAAGGGGTGCTGTCGTGGGCCGGGTTCACCACGGTGGTGGTGGAGTACGAGCGCGCCGAACGGGTGGCGGGCAACAGCAAGTTCAATGGCTGGAAATTGTGGAACCTGGCGCTGGAAGGCATCACCTCGTTCAGCACCGTGCCGTTGCGGCTGTGGACCTACGTGGGTGGCTGCATTTCGATTTTCGCGGTGCTCTACGCGGTGTACATGGTGCTGGACAAGATTTTCTTCGGCAACAGTGTCCCCGGTTACCCCTCGCTGATGACCGCCATCCTGTTCCTCGGCGGCGTGCAGTTGATCGGCATCGGCATCCTCGGCGAGTACGTCGGCCGCATCTATATCGAAGCCAAGCACCGGCCGCGTTATGTGATCAAGGACATCGTCGGCGGCAAGGACCGCTTGGGGCTCTAGCATGGGCAGGCTCGGCGCGTTGCTCGACGGCGAACTGGGAGAGCGCCAGGTCTGGCGGTTTTTCCTGTACGCCACCTTGTTGTATGTGCTGCCGCTGATCCTCGCGGATTTCCCCTATATCGACGACAACTGGCGGTCCCTGTCGGCCGGCACCGCCTGGACCGGCCAGGGCCGGCTGTTCACCGAGCTGTTCTACAACGCCCTGACCTTCAGCGGCGCCGCGCCGAACATCTTCCCCTTGCCGCTGCTGATCGCCACGCCGGCCATGGCATGGGCCCTGACCCGCCTGACCTTGCATTACTACCCGCAGCCGACCCTGGCCAACTGCCTGGTGCTGCTGCCGCTCTGGTACAACCCGTTCTTCCTGCAGAACCTGTCTTATCAATACGACGGCCCGGCCATCGCCTTGAGCCTGGTGGCGGTGATCTACGCGATCACCTTTCGTTGCGCCCACCGTGGCCTGCAATGGCTGGTGCCGGCCGTGCTGGTGGCGCTGGCCATCGGGCTCTACCAGATCAGCATCAATGTGTTCCTGGGCCTGTGTGCCCTGGAGGTGCTCCGGGCCGCCCAGGACAAAATGCCCTGGGCGCGCTGGTGCCGGCTGATCGGCTGGAAAATCGCCCAGGGGGCCTTGGGCGGGATGATCTACAGCATCACGGCCTACCCCTTCACGGACCAGACCCGCACCTTGCTGCTCAATTGGGCGGCGCGGCCCGGGCTGCAACTGGAGATCAACATCGGCAGGGTGCTGGAAAAAGTCGTGCTGCTGTTCCACGGCGGGTTCGCATGGGTGTTCGCCGTGCTGGCGCTCTGTGCCCTGGCCGGTGGCGTGCGGCTGGGGGCGGGCCTGCTCAAGCGCCGGGACAGCGGCCCGCAGAAAGCCCTGATGGCGCTGGTTTGCCTGCTGACAGTGCCCTTGGTGATCCTGCTGGTCTCGGGGGTTGCGCTGTTTTTCCGCGACTTCAACGAAGGCGCCAGGACCTTGATGGGCTTCGCGGTCCTGCTGGTGCTGCTGTTCTACCTGAGCCACCTGGCGCTGGCGGCGCTGCATGAACGCTTGCCGCTGTTGCTGGCGATACCGCTGCTGGCGATGTTGTCGCTGTCGTACGCCTATGGCCGGGTGCTGACGGTGCAGAAGACCTTCGCCGCCAGCATGCTGTCGAGCCTGGAGCGGGACATCACCCACCAGCGCTCGCTGCGCGAGGCCAAGCGCATTTATATGTCGGTGACCTATTCCGATCACTGGCTGCTGGCGGCCGCGGGGTCGTTCAAGCAGATGCCGGTGCTGCACTATCTGCTGAACATCGACTTCCTGATGCTGGCGGAGAACCTGCCCAAGGTGGGGATCGCCAACGTGGTGGCGGAGCGGGGGCGGCGCAATGCGACCCTGGTCGGTTACCAGGGCTATCCACCGCTGGTGGACAGCCGCTACTACCGGATCTATCTGCTGGGCGACTACGGCTTCATCGTCATGAAGGAGCCGGCGCCGATCAAGTCCCTGCAGTGGTGAGGCCGGGCTAGACGTCGATGATCACCAGGGTACCGTGGCTGCCCGGCAACACCGCATGGGCCAACCCGGCCTCGACCAGGTACATCTGGCCCGGGTTCACCGTTACCTCGTTCCCGGCGATGCCCAGCCGCAGGCAACCGTGGGTCACCAACAGCGCTTCGTTGTAGTCGTGGCTTTCTTCGGCATGGGCCTGTTCGTCCATGCGCAGCACCTTGATGCGGGCCGGCCCCACCTGGCCCACCACCCTGGACTTCCAGCTGGCGGGCAACTGGCTGGACAGCGAATCGAATGACAACAGCGGCATGGGCATCTCCCAAACGTCAGTGAGGTTGCGGTCTGCTGTCGGTGGTCCGGTCAGGCAGCGGGTGGGTCGGGCGGGATCAGAACTGATCCATCAGCAGCACCCGGCATTCCCTGGCCTGGAAGGCGTTGATCTGCGGCACCAGGCGGGTGAAGTGTTCGGTCTGGCAATGGGCGCGGAGCGCCGCGCGGTCCGGCCATTGTTCGATGAAGATGAAGTGCCCCGGGTCCTCTTGGTCGATGAACAGGTCATAGGCGATGCAGTCCGGTTCCTGGCGGGTTTTCTCCACCAGTTCGGCGTACCAGGGGCGCACGGTGTCCAGGTGTTCGGGTTTGATGAAGTCTTCGGCGATGACTTTGAGCACAGGGGTTGCATCCTTTGCAGAGGGAGAATGCCCCGCCGGGAGGGCGGGGCGTCGAGGGGTGCGGCTCAGGCCGCGGCTTCGCTGTTCGGCTCGAAGCTGTCGGCGCGGGCCAGTTGCCACATGCGCGCATAGAACTCGCCGTTGACCGTGCCGGTGAGCAGTTCGCCGGGCTTGAGGAACACGTGCAACTGCGAGAACAGCTTGATCTCGGTGGCCGACATGCGGCGCACCAGGTGCTTGGCCTCCAGTTGCGAAGGATGTTGCAGGCCGGCGGCGGCGAGCATTTCGGCCAGGGCCTTGAGGGTGTTGCGGTGGAAGCTGTACACCCGTTGCGCCTTGTCCGGCACCACCAGGGCGCGTTGACGCAGGTTGTCCTGGGTGGCGACGCCCGTCGGGCATTTGTTGGTGTGGCAGCTTTGCGACTGGATGCAGCCGATGGCGAACATGAAGCCGCGCGCCGAGTTGGCCCAGTCGGCGCCGATGGCCAGCACGCTGGCGCTACCACTCCACCGAGCTGGAGCAGGAAATTCCTGGCGGGCTCTATCTGGCGGTGGCCCAGGTGCTGGCCTACGTCTATC